>JBMOFX010000026.1:0-17963 GCA_049318665.1 Ilumatobacteraceae bacterium
TGGCGCTCAACCGGGCGAAGCTCGACGAGCACAGCGAGGTCTTCGTCGACCGGCTGCTCGCGAACATCCCGCCGCGCTACGCGAATCGCTGACCGCGGAGGTCGATCACGACCACGTCGCCGACGAGCAGCTTCACACCGGTCGGTCGGGCGAGGTCGTCGACGGTGAGGGTGCGGCCTTCGCAGTCGGTGTAGGTGGCGGTCCGCTTCACCTGCTCCACCTTGCACGTGTCGTCGCGATCGGCGGGGAAGGCATACCGAACCCGCCACCCGTTCTTCGGGTCGTCGCCGGTGTGGTCGAGCACGAGGCTTCGCTCGGCGGTGTCGCCGACGAGTCCCTGGAACAACAGCGGGCCATCGGCTGCCACCAGGTTCGCGAGGTACTCGCTGTTCCCCACCTCGAACGTCGTCGTAGCGAGGCGGTCCTCGACCCGCTCGGTGTTGCGCGACAGAAGCGCAGCGATGCCCCAGGTGGCAAGTGCGAGCAGTGCGAAGAACGCGAGCCCGCCGAGCACGGGGAGGAGCGCACGACGCAGCGTGCTCTTCTCTTGGTAGGCGGGCTCCACGCGACCAAGTGTGCTCCGCTCGGCGCGGTTCGCCAACGCAGGCCGGTGCCGGTTGCAGCGAGTGGCTCGCGACGGCCTAGGGTCTCCAGTTCGTGAAGCGTCCCTACCGCGTCGTCGTCGCAAAGCCTGGTCTCGACGGTCATGACCGCGGCGCGAAGACCATTACACGAGCGCTGCGCGACCACGGCTTCGAGGTCATCTACACCGGGTTGCACCAGACGCCCGAGCAGATCGCGGAGACCGCGCTGCAAGAAGACGTCGATGCGGTCGGCCTCTCACTGCTGAGCGGTGCACACCTCACGCTGTTTCCCCGCGTGATGGAAGAGCTTCGTTCCCGCGACCTCGGGGACATCATGGTGTTCGGCGGAGGCGTCATCCCCGACGCCGACGCCCGTGCGTTGCGCGAGCAGGGCGTTGCCGAGATCTTCGGACCCGGCTCGTCCCTCAAGGGCATCGCACACTGGTTGGAGACGGCGCTCGACGCCAGAGAGGACTGACCCAGTGGATCTGTTCGAGTACCAGGGCAAGCAGTACTTCGCCCGCTTCGACATCCCGGTCTCGCCGGGTGGCGTCGCCTACACCGTCGACGAGGCGGTCGCGCAGGCCGACGCCGCCGGCTACCCGGTGGTCGTGAAGGCACAGGTGCAGGTGGGCGGTCGTGGCAAGGCCGGTGGCATCAAGCTCGCCGACAACGCCGACGAGGTGCGTCTCCACGCCGGGAACATCATCGGCATGGACATCAAGGGTCACCTCGTGAAGCGGGTATGGGTCGAGCACGCGAGCGACATCGTGAAGGAGTACTACGCGTCGTACTCGCTCGATCGTGCGGCCAAGGACCACCTCCTGATGCTCAGCGCCGAGGGTGGCGTCGAGATCGAGGCCGTTGCGGTCGAGAACCCCGATGCGATCGTGCTGCTGCACATCAACCCGATCGATGGCATCTCGATCGCGACCGCTCGTCAGGCTGCCGTCGACGCACGCATCGACGACGAGGCCGTCGACGGCGTGGCCGACATGCTGGTGAAGCTCTACCGCTGCTTCACCGAGGGCGACTGCGACCTCGCCGAGATCAACCCGCTCATCCTTCGACCGGACGGTGGTGTGCACGCCCTCGACGCGAAGGTGAGCCTCGACAACAACGCTGCCTTCCGTCACCCCGAGTGGGACGAGTTCCGCGCCACCGAAGAACTCGACGAGCGCGAGCAGTTGGCTCGCACCCACGACCTGCAGTACATCGGTCTCGACGGCACCGTCGGCATCATCGCCAACGGCGCTGGCCTTGCGATGAGCACGCTCGACGTGGTCAACCAGGTCGGCGGAACCGCCGCCAACTTCCTCGACATCGGCGGCGGCGCCAACGCCGACGTGATGGCCGCAGCGCTCGAGGTCATCAACTTCGACCAGAACGTGAAGAGCATCTTCATCAACATCTTCGGTGGCATCACCCGCGGCGAAGAGGTCGCAAAGGGCATCGTCGAAGCGTTGAGCCGCGTCGACCTGCGAGCCCCGATCGTCATCCGTCTCGATGGCACCAACGCCGAGCAAGGCCGCGAGATCCTCGCCAACGCCGGCATCCCCGAGTCGAAGCTCACCTCGCAGCCCACCATGCTGGAAGCGGCTCGCGCCGCCGTCGCACTTGCCACTGGAGCCTGATCATGGCCATCTTCGTCAACGAGCACACCAAGGTCATCGTGCAGGGCCTCACCGGCGGGCAGGGCAAGTACCACGGCCTGCGTAACCAGGCCTACGGCACCCAAGTCGTCGCCGGTGTCACGCCGGGCAAGGGCGGTACCGATGTTGAGGGCATCCCTGTGTTCAATTCGGTGGCCGAGGCCGTCGCCGCCACCGGCGCCGACGCGTCGTTCGTCGCGGTACCGCCCAAGGCAGCATCGGCGGCGATCCTCGAGGCCGCCGCAGCGGGCGTCCGGTTCATCGTCTGTATCACCGAAGGCATCCCCGCGCAGGATGAGGCGAAGGTCTACAACACGCTCGTTCGCGACTACCCGAACACGCGCCTGCTCGGCCCCAACTGCCCGGGCATCATCAGCCCAGGCAAGTGCAACATCGGCATCACCGCCGGCGAGATCGCCGAGTTGCCGTCGGCCGACGGCCCGAACGTGGGCATCGTCAGCCGCTCGGGCACGCTCACGTATCAGGCGCTGTACGAGCTCAAGCAGCGCGGCATCGGCGTGAGCACGTGCGTCGGCATCGGTGGCGACCCGGTGCCCGGCACCAACTTCATCGACTGCCTCGCCGAGTTCCAGGCCGACCCCGAGACGCACGCGATCATCATGATCGGCGAGATCGGTGGCTCCGCCGAAGAGGAGGCGGCGGCCTACATTCAGGCCAACGTCACCAAGCCGATGAGCGCCTACATCGCCGGCGTCACGGCGCCGGAAGGCAAGAAGATGGGCCACGCAGGCGCCATCACCAGCGGCGGCAAGGGCACAGCGCAGGGCAAGATGGACGCGCTGCGCGCGGCCGGTGTGCGGGTGGGACTCAACCCGACGGAAGCTGGCGATCTCATGGCCGAGATCGTCGCCGGCCTCCGCGGCTGAGTCAGACCGACGGAGCGTCCGGCGGGGGGAACGGTGGCGGGCCGCTCTTGGTGCCGCCGAACTGGCTCTTGATCTTGTTGACGTCGGTGAGGTCCTTCAGGTCACCACCCGACTCCTGAAACGCGAGCACGGTGCCGACCAGGCTGACGATCGCGGCGAGCAGCGCGAGGAAGAGGCCGAAGCCACGAGTGAGGGTGCCGCCGCTGACGCCATCGAACAGGAAACGCCACACCACGAGCAGCACCGACAGCCCAGCGGCACCGAGAAACACGATCGGCTCGGGGATCGTCGCCGGGAGTTTGAACACCTCGAGCACGCGCAGCACCGTGAGCACGGCGATCGCGACGAGCAGGAGGAACGGGAGCCAGCCGGTGAGGGTGAAGTCGGAGCCGTGCAATGAGTAGGGGCGGAAGAACTCAGCGACCACTTCGGGCACATCCACCTTCCACCACGGGAGGAAGAAGGTGAAGAAGAACACCGCACCGCCGCCTACTTTGAGCCAGTCGCTGGTCTTGAATTTGCTGAGGTCCACGTTTGCCTCCCACTGTGCTCGTTGCACTGCACCGTAGACCTTGCGACGACGCAGGTCATGCCGACCGTCGTCGCGTACCCTGCGTGGGATGCCCACTGCGCTGTTGTCGGTGTACGACAAGACCGGGATCGTCGAACTCGGGGCGGTGCTGCACGAGCTCGGCTGGACCGTCATGTCGAGCGGTGGCACCGCGCGGGTGCTCGTTGCTGCTGATGTGCCGGCGATCGACATCGCCGACGTCACGGGGGTCCCGGCCATCCTCGATCACCGCGTCGTCACACTGCATCCGACGATCCATGGCGGTCTTCTGGCCGATCCGACCAACCCTGCGCACGTGGCCGACATGGAGGCGCACGGGATCACCGCGATCGACCTCGTCGTGGTCAACCTCTATCCGTTCGCGAGCGATCCGAGCATCGAGCTGATCGACATCGGCGGCCCCGCGATGGTGCGTGCGGCGGCCAAGAACCACGCGCACGTCGCCGTCGTCGTCGACCCGGCCGACTACATCGCGATCGTCGATGAGATCCGTGCTGAGGGCACCGTGTCGGCATCGACGCGTCGCCGTCTTGCGCGCGACGCGTTTGCTGCCATCGCCCGGTACGACGCCCAGATCGCCTCGTGGTTCGACGCCGAGGCTGCCGTGCCATCCGCGTTGCCACCCGCGTTGCCGCCGGCGCTGCACTGGTCGCTCACCTTGCGCCAGCCGCTTCGGTACGGCGAGAACCCGCACCAGCAGGGTGCGCGGTACGCGCTCAATGGGGCGTCGAGTTGGTGGGATGACGTGGTGCAACACGGCGGCAAAGAGCTCAGCTACCTCAACGTCTACGACACCGAGGCGGCATGGTCGCTGGTGCATCGTTTCGACGAGCCCGCCTGCGTGATCGTGAAGCACGCGAACCCGTGTGGCGTGGCGGTCGACGCCGACATCGCCGAGGCGTATCGGGCGGCCAACGCCTGCGATCCGGTGAGCGCGTTCGGTGGCGTCGTCGCGCTCAACCGAATCGTCACGCGTGAGCTCGCCGAGGCACTGGCGCCGGTGTTCACCGAAGTGGTCGTGGCGCCGGGATTCGAACCCGACGCGCTGGCCGTGCTGTCCGCGAAAGCGAACCTGCGGTTGCTCGAAGGCCACGCCCCGTTCGGCTCGGCGCTCGACGTTCGATCGGTCGACGGCGGCCTGCTCGTCCAACAGCGCGACACCATCGATCTCGACCGCAGCCACTGGCAGGTGGTCACGACCGTGCAGCCCACTGCTGCACAGATGGACGATCTCGCGTTCGCGTGGATGGTGTGCGCAGCGGTGAACAGCAACGCGATCGTCTACGCCAAGGATCGCCGCGCGTACGGCATCGGCGCCGGCCAGCAGAACCGGCTCGACAGCGCACGCATCGCGGCGGATCGCGCCGTTGGCCGCGCCGACGGTGGTGTCTGCGCGAGTGACGCGTTCTTCCCGTTCCGTGACGGTCTCGACGCAGCCGCCGCAGCGGGTGTGCGCGCCGTCATCCAACCCGGTGGCAGCGTGCGCGACGCCGAGGTGATCGCGGCGGCCGACGAGCACGGCATCGCGATGGTGTTCACCGGTGAGCGGCACTTCCGTCACTGACGCGCGAGACTGACGCATGGCACGGATCGTTGATCTTCTCGCCGACCGGGTGACGTACTCGTTCGAGTTCTTCCCACCGAAGAACGAAGCCGGTTGGCTCAGCCTCGGTCGCACGATCGCCGAGCTCGAACCGCTCCGACCCGACTACGTGAGCGTCACGTACGGAGCGGGAGGCAGCACCCGCACCCGCACCGCCGATCTGGTGTCGTGGGTGCGCCGCCAGACCGAGATTCCGCCGATGGCACATCTCACCTGCCAGGGCCACACGCGGCGTGACATCGACGACATTCTCATCGACTACCGCGCCGAGGGTGTCGAGAACATCCTGGCGTTGGGTGGCGACCCTCCTGCTCCCGGGGTGGACGAACAGCCGAGCGACTACCTCTACTCGGCCGAGCTGGTCGACGACGTGCGTGCCCACGGCGCATTCTCGATCGGCGTCGCGGCACACCCCGAGCTCCACCCACGATCACCCGATCGCGAGACCGACCGCCGCCACTTGGCCGACAAGCTCCGCCGCGCCGACTTTGCGATCACCCAGTTCTTCTTCGAGGTCGACCACTATCTGGCGCTCGTCGACGACCTTGCCGCCCACGGCGTCGACAAGCCGATCATCCCCGGCATCATGCCGGTCACCAACGTCGCCCAGGTGACGCGCATGGCGCACATGTCGGGCGCCGAGGTGCCGGGCTGGTTGATCGACCGGATCGGCAAGGCCGGTGACGACCCCGACGAGGCGTCACGCATCGGTGCGGAGATCGCTGCGGAGCTGAGTAGCCGCCTGCTCGAGCTCGGTGCACCAGGGCTGCACTTCTACACGCTCAACCGGAGTGGTCCGACACGATTGATCTACGAGTTGCTCGGCTTGCCTCTGTCGGCCTGAACCGGCGTACGGTTGGCGCCATGCGCGCCTACGACAACATCTACATCAACGGCTCCTGGGTTCCGTCCTCCGGTGAGGGCACCCTCGAGGTCACCGATTCCGCCACCGAGGAGGTCATCGCCTCCGTCCCCAACGGCACCGCCGCCGACGTCGACGCCGCCGTCGCCGCAGCCCGGGCCGCGTTCGCCGGATGGAACACGCTGCCGAAAGAAGAGCGCGCCGCGTACCTGATGAAGATCCACGCCGGCCTCGAGGCTCGTACGGATGAGATCGCGGAAACCATCGCTCGTGAGGTCGGCATGCCGCTGATGCTGAGCAACCTCATCCAGGCCGGGCTCCCGAAGGCCAACTTCGCGATCGCCGC
Organism: Ilumatobacteraceae bacterium; assembly: GCA_049318665.1. Lineage (GTDB taxonomy): Bacteria > Actinomycetota > Acidimicrobiia > Acidimicrobiales > Ilumatobacteraceae > VFMC01. Next base: position 6,506 of record JBMOFX010000026.1, read on the forward strand.
GAGCTTGCTGGGGAGCTACGAGTTCGAAGAGCAGGTGGGCAACTCGCTCGTCGTGCGTGAAGCGATCGGCGTCGTCGGTTGCATCACGCCGTGGAACTACCCGCTGCACCAGATCGCACTGAAGGTGGCGCCCGCCCTCGCCGCCGGCAACACGGTCGTGCTGAAGCCCAGCGAAGTGGCCCCGATCAATGCGTTCATCCTCGCCGAGGTGATCCACGAGGCGGGCCTGCCGGCCGGCGTGTTCAACTTGGTCACCGGCGTTGGTCCCGTCGTCGGCGAGGCGATCGCTGCCCACGCCGATGTCGACATGGTCAGCTTCACCGGCTCCACCCGCGCCGGCAAGCGCGTCGCCGAGGTGGCTGCGCAGACCGTGAAGAAGGTGTCGCTCGAGCTCGGTGGCAAGAGCCCCAACGTGATCCTCGACGATGCCGACCTCGCAAAGGCGGTGGCCGACGGTGTGGGCAAGTGCTTCCTCAACTCCGGTCAGACCTGCACGGCGCTGACGCGGATGATCGTTCCGCGCTCGAAGCTGGCCGAGGTGGAGCAGATCGCTGCTGCTGCGGCCGCCGCGTTCACGCCCGGCAACCCGTTCGACAGCGCGAGCCGGCTGGGGCCGCTCGTGTCGGCCGCTCAGCGCGACCGCGTTCGCGGCTTCATCCAGACCGGTATCGACGAAGGTGCCACGCTCATTGCGGGCGGCCCCGAGGCCCCGGAAGGCCTCGAGACGGGCTACTTCGTCCAGCCGACCGTCTTCTCCAACGTGAAGCCGGGCATGACCATCGAGCAGGAGGAGATCTTCGGACCGGTCCTGTCGATCATCCCCTACGACACCGAGGACGAGGCCGTCTCGATCGCCAACGACACGATCTACGGCCTGGCCGGCGGCGTATGGGCAGGGACGCCCGAGCGAGCGCAGGCCGTGGCGCGCAAGATCCGTGCCGGCCAGGTCGAGGTGAACGGTGGCGCCTTCAACGTGATGGCCCCGTTCGGTGGCTACAAGCAGAGCGGCCTCGGCCGTGAGGCGGGCACGTTCGGCCTCGAGGAGTTCCTCGAGGTGAAGGCGCTCCAGCTCTGATCGCGGCGTCGGGGAGGCGGCGCGGTGCCGCCTCCCGCGCCAAACGAACTGAGATACTGGTCGGACGATGACCGACTGGTCTCCACCTCCCGCCCAGAAGGGGCAGATCAGCCGAGTTCCGCACCTGCCGGGCCTCGATGGCCTGCGCGCGCTTGCGGTGGTCGCCGTCATGCTCTACCACGCGCGCAGTTCGTGGTTGCACGGTGGCTTCCTCGGCGTCGAGGTGTTCTTCGTCATCTCGGGCTACCTGATCACGCTGCTCCTGATCGGCGAACACGAGCGCACCGGCACCGTCGACCTGCGCAGCTTCTGGATTCGCCGGTTCCGACGGCTGCTGCCGGCGATGTACGTGATGCTGGCGCTGCTGATGGTGTACCTGGCCGTGTTCATGCGCCAGGCCCAGGGACGAGTACGCGGCGACATCCTCGCCGGTGTCCTCTACGTGTCGAACTGGTACCAGATCTGGGTGGGCGCCGGCTACACCGCGAACGAGGCGTTCGCGCCGCTTCGGCACCTGTGGTCGCTCGCCGTGGAGGAGCAGTTCTACTTCATCTGGCCGTTGGTCATGGTCGTGATCCTGCGGCGCGGTCAGGCATCGCTGCCGCGCATGGCGCTGTGGCTGTTCGGGGTCTCGGTGACCATCACCCTGGTGATGGCGATCCTGTTCGTCCCCGGCGACATCAACTCGACGTGCTCGGCCGAGAACTCCTACGGCTACTGGCGGATCTTCGGCCGATGCATCAGCGTCAACGACACGCTCTACCTGTCGACCATCACCCGTGCCGGTGGTCTGATGCTGGGCGCGGCGTTCGCGATGGTGTGGCGACCCGTCGCGATCATGCGCAGCCCGATGCGTTCGAAAGGTCGTCAGCTCGACGTGCTCGCCATCGTGGGGATCGTGGTGTTGGGCTTCCTGATGTGGAATGTGCACCTCGCCGACCCCGCCGAGAGCTCGCTCACCGGGTCACAGTTCGACCCGTGGCTGTTCCGCGGCGGCCTGTTCGTTGCTGGTCTTGCCACCCTGATGGTGATCGCGGCGGTCACGCATCAACGCGCACTCGCTGGCGTGGTCCTCGGCAACCCGGTGTTCTCGTGGGTCGGCACCCGCAGCTACGGGCTCTACCTCTACCACTGGCCGATCTATCAGATCATCCGGAAAGAGGCGGGCATTCCGCTCACCTTCTGGCAGTTCGTGCTGGCGATGATCATCACGGTGCCGCTCACCGAGGCGAGCTACCGCATGGTCGAGATGCCGATCCGCCGCGGCGCGATCGGGGCGTGGTTGAAGAGTGACCGTCGCCGTGCCAGCAGCGCCACCCTGATGCATCGCCGCCGCCTCGTCGGGCTCATGGTGGTGGCGACCGCGCTCGTCGGCTGCGCAGGTGTCAGCATCGCCATGGCGCCCAACGAGTGCGTCGGCCAAGTGGAGTGTTCGCTCGCCGATGGTGAGCAGGCGACGGCGACCACCGACGCGACGACGGTTCCCGGCACCGAGGCCCCGATCACCGTGGTGGAGACGGTCGACCCCAACACGTCGACCATTCCCGGCGAGACCGTGGTGACGACACCACCGACGGAACCACCGACCACGCCGGCACCCACCACCACACTGCCGGTCGCCGAGCGGCCACCACTGGCCTTCGGCGAATCGGTGATGAAGGGGGCGGTGCCACAGCTGCAAGCGGGCGGCTTCACCCCCATCGCCGAGGAGAGCAAGCAGGGTTCGTGGATCGCAGAAACGATCGGCATGATGCGGGCCGGCGGTCAGATCGGGCAGGTGGTGGTCATCCAGACCGGCACCAACGGTCCTGTCTTCGACGAGACGTTCGATCAGATCATGTCGTTCCTGCCGGCCAATGAGGTGCCGCAGGTGGTGTTCCTCACGGTGCACGCCGACCGCAACTACATCGACGACAACAACACGCGGATCTGGAACCTCCCGGGGCGCTACCCCAACGTCACCGTTCTCGACTGGGACGGTCTGGTGAAGCAGGGTGTGGTCCCCGGGATGTGCAGGGACGGCGTGCACCTGTGCGAGAAGTCGGCGAAGCAGTTCTACGCGAACTACATCTTCGGTGTGATCGGAAGAAACGACCTCATCCAACCGCTGCCCGAGTGAGCTCCCGGTCAGGTTGGTGACCGGTCACGCTGCAGGCGTACGCTCGCGCGTATGACCTCTCCCGTACGTGTCGCCGTCACCGGAGCTGCTGGCCAGATCGGCTACAGCCTCCTCTTCCGCATCGCTTCCGGCTCGATGCTCGGCCCGGACACCCCGGTGATCCTCCAGTTGCTCGAGATCACGCCGGCGCTCAAGGCCCTCGAGGGCGTGCGGATGGAACTCGACGACTGCGCCTTCCCACTGCTCGCCGGCGTCGTGGGTACCGACGATCCGAACGTGGCGTTCGGCGATGCCGATGTGGCGCTGCTCGTCGGCGCGATGCCGCGCAAGGCGGGCATGGAGCGCAGCGATCTGCTGTCGGCCAACGGTGGCATCTTCAAGCCGCAGGGCCAGGCCCTCAGCGCGAGCGCGAAGAAGGATGTCAAGATCCTCGTCGTCGGCAACCCGGCCAACACCAACGCCCTCATCGCCCAGCAGAACGCCCCCGACCTCGACCCCGGCCGCTTCACCGCGATGACTCGCCTCGACCACAACCGTGCGATCAGCCAGCTCGCCGCAAAGACCGGCACCACGGTCAACGACGTCACCAACATGACGATCTGGGGCAACCACTCGGTCACGCAGTACCCCGACCTCTTCCACGCGAAGGTCAACGGCAAGAACGCGTACGAGCTCATCGGCGACCACGCATGGGTCGACGGCACCTACATCCCCACGGTGGCCAAGCGCGGTGCCGCGATCATCGAAGCTCGCGGCGCGTCGTCCGCCGCGTCGGCTGCCAACGCAGCCGTCGATCACATCCGTTCGTGGGCGCTCGGCACCGCCGAGGGCGATTGGGTGTCGATGGCAATCCCGAGCGACGGCAGCTACGGCGTGCCCGAAGGCCTCATCTCGAGCTTTCCGGTCACGTGCTCGAATGGCGCGTACTCGATCGTCCAGGGTCTCGACATCGACGACTACTCCCGCGGCAAGATCGACGCCTCGACGGCCGAGTTGGCCGAAGAGCGCGACGCCGTCCGCGAGTTGGGCCTCATCTGATCCTGCGTCGCGGTGATCATGCGGTGACCCCGTGGGCAAACGGCCTCGGCACCACCGCGGTGATCGCACGAGAGCCCGATGCCGACGAGTGGGCCTGGCGGCTCAGCATCGCCGACGTCTCCACCGACGGCCCCTTCTCGGCGCTGGCCGGCATCGACCGATGGATCGCCGTCGCATCGGGCGTCGGAATGGTGCTCACCGTCGACGGTGTCGAGCACGTGTTGACGCCCGAGTCGGGCGCGTTCGCGTTCGACGGCGGTGCGGTCACCACCTGTCGGCTTCTCGACGGACCGATCCACGACCTCAACCTCATGCTCCGCCGCGGCGCAGCGACCGGCTCGATGGACATCGCGACGCTCGGCAACACCCCGGTCGAACTCACCGCCTCCGCCGTGGTCGTTCTCGACGGCACCCTGCACCTCGCCGGCGACGCCCTCGACCCCGGTGACGCCCATCTCGCCCCGAGCGGCCCAGCCACCGGCCCCGCGCGCATCGCCCTGATCCGCACCGCTCCACCCTGACCGCACCCGACTCGGGGCCGCTCAGCGCCAAGACGGCCACGAGCAGCCCCCGGTCGCGCGGGATCAGTCGGAAACGGCGACGTCGCAGGCGATCTGCATCATCTGGTCGACGCCGCGCTGCAGTTCTTCGTCGCTGATCCGCTCGGTGTCGGTCTCACTGGCGATCAGGTCGCTGATCGTCATCACGGCAAGCGCCTCGAAGCCGTGGATCGCGGCGAGCGTGTAGAGCACTGCGGCTTCCATCTCGACCGCGAGGTGGCCGCGGTCGCGCCAGCGGGCCATGATGCCCTCGCGACGGTCGTAGAAGATCGCGCTGGTGACGATCGGACCGACGTGGGTGCGCACGCCTCGCTCGGCACCGAGGCGGGCGGCCAGCTCCACGAGCGACCACGTCGCGGTGGGCGCATGGGCCTCGCCGTCGGTGAGCAGCGCGACCATCGGGTCGTCGCCGGTCGCACTCATCGCCACCACCGTGTCGCCCATCCGCAGCCCGGGCCTGAGGCCACCCGCGGTGCCGACGCGCACGAGCCGGGTGGCGCCGAGCATCTGCGTCAGCTCGGTGTAGTAGATCCCGACGCTCGCGCCGCCCATCCCCACGCTCTGCACGCTGATCGGCTTGCCCCGGTAGGTGCCGGTGAAGCCGAGCATGCCCCGCTCGTCGTTGACGAGTCGCGCGCCCGGGTCGAAGTGGTGCTCGGCGATGTAGCGCGCCCGCTTCGGATCGCCCGGCACGAGCACCGCCGGCGCATAGTCGGATGGCTCAGCACGCAAGTGGATCGGCATACCGCCGATCGTAGTGCTGCCCTACTTGAGGAACTTGGAGGTGGTGTTGTCGGCGAGGGTCTTGCCGCCGGTCTGGCAGGTGGGGCAGTAGGCGACGGTGTAGCCGCTGTAGCTCACGGAGCGGATCGTGTCGGCGCACACCGGGCACGCTTCGCCGGTGCGTCCGTGGACGGCACCGGGCCGGTCGGCCGACGAGCTCATGTCAGTGCGGGTGCGCTCGTATGCCAGCCCGTCATCGACGCACGCGTGGATGGCGGTGCGCACGGCGTGCGCGCCGTCCGCCCCGAGCTTCGCCGTCATCGCGAAGGGCGAGAGCTTGGCCCGGTGACACACTTCGTTCGCCAGCATCCGACCGAGACCGGCGATGAGGTGCTGATCACGCAAGAAGCCATGGAGCCGCATGTTGTGCGCCGCGAACGATGCGGCAAGGTCGGCGTCGGTCATCGCCAACGCATCGGGCCCAAGGCGGTCGAGCGGTGGGCCATCGAGCGCGTCGGGCCGCACGCACCACACACCGGCACGGCGTTCCTTGCCCGCTTCGGTGAGCAGCAACGCGGGATGATCGACAAACACGAGCCGAGCCTGTCCGTTGCGCGGCTTGGGCGATTGCTTCTCGTCGACCAGGAGTCGGCCGCCCTGCATGAGGTGGATGACGAACACTGCCGACTCGAACCGCACGAGCAGGTACTTGCCCCGCCGACCGACCTCGATGAGTGGCTGGCCGTAGGCGACGTCGGGCGTCGGCGTCGCAGTCTTCAGTGCGGTGAACGTGATCGGCGCGAACCGCTGCAACACGGCGCCGGCGAACTGTTCGGTGAGCCGCTCGGCATGTGCCTGGACCTCGGGCAGCTCGGGCACGTCGCTCGGCTCCGGCCTCAGCGGTAGTCGGTGTGCTGGCGGACCGAAGAAAACACGGCATCGAGCGCTTTGAAGATCGGCTGCGCTTCGAGCAGCTTCTGCGCGTCGCCGGTGAGGCGGATGTGCCCACCGACGAACGCCTCCTGTGCGTTGAGCGTGCCGGTGGCGACGGCGATCGCCGTCTCCCACGTCTGCTCCATCCGCACATCCTCGGGAAAGGCCTGGCCTGCGCCGAAGGCAGCCGAGCCATCACCGACCTGCAGGTGGTAGAGCACCGCTCCCTCGGGGCCGTCGGTCACCACCTGTGTGACACCGAAGGATTGCTGGGTCGCCAACTCCTGTAGGTCGGCACTCGCCGCGACCTCGGCGGCGAGTGCGTCGATCCATTCGAGACTGAGGTAGCGCACGGCCGCTAGTTTGCCCGATCGTGCAGGAGAACGACGCTCCCGCCCGCCGTTGGGCGGATGCGGACGAACTGCGTCATCCCGATGCGGCGGTGGAGGCGTGGTGGTGGTGGGGTTCAGCCACCGACGCCGAATCGGGTTCGTTGATCGGCGTGTACGTCGGCATCGAGCTGCGCGGTCGCCGGTTCGACTACTGGGCGGGGCTCGTCCGCGAGGGTCTGCCCTACCTGTACATCGAGGAGCTCGACGGCACCGGCCTGCGCGACGGCCTCGAGATCAAGCCGCCGGAGATGTGGGCCGGGCACGAATGCGACGTGCCGTTCCGCCAATGGAGCCTCGGGAACGAGGCACATGGTGTAGCGCTCGACGACCCCACCGAGGCGTGGCGGCGCGCCCATGGCACGCTCACGCCGTGCACGTTCGACATCGAGTGGTACGCCACCGACGGGCCGACGGAACTGCCCGACGCGCCGCGCGGCTACCGCCAGCTCGGCGAGGTCGACGTCCAGGTCGAGCTGATGGACGGCATCGTGGCGTTCCAGGGTCCGGCCGAACGGGTGCACGTGTGGGGTCAGCCGTACCTGCCAACATCGTTCGCCATGCCTCACGACGTTCGCGGTCTGCGCGCTCCCTACCGACGTAGCGACGGTGTCGCCGTCGATCAGGTGCTCACCACGTCCCCGTCGGTTGGCACACGCTGGTGGGTGAGCCGATGAGCCGCGACATCCTCGACGAGTTCGAGCAGGATCGGCGTAGGCCGCAGTACCGCGAGGTGCCGGTGCGAACGGGCATGGTGATCGAGGATCGTTCGTCCGGCTTCTGCGGCGACGTCGTGAAGATCTCGGTCGAGGCCGTCACCTTGCGCGACCGAGCGGGCAATCACCGCCACTTCCGCTACCAGCCCGGCGGCTTCCTGGTCGACGGCAAGCCGGTCTCGCTCGTGCGTCCGGTCACCAATGCCGACGCGTTGGCTGCCACCACGCGCACGACGGCAAGCGGATCGATTGCATCGGCGAAGCCGACCGCAGCCAAGGTCGCGCAGGCGAGTCGGATCTGGGTGGAGGGCAAGCACGACGCCGAACTGGTCGAGCACGTGTGGGGCGACGACCTTCGTGAGGTCGGCATCGTGGTGGAACCAATGCACGGCATCGACCACCTGCTCGACGCGATCAGCGAGTTCCGTCCCAGCCCGACCCGATTGCTCGGCGTCCTCGTCGATCATCTCGTGCCGGGTTCGAAGGAGCAGCGTCTCGCCGACGAAGCGATGCGCGCCAGCCGGCATGTGCTCGTGACCGGTCACCCGTTCGTCGACGTGTGGCAGGGCGTGCGACCGAAGGTGATCGGCATCGATGCCTGGCCGGTGATCCCGCGAGGCACGCCGTGGAAGGAGGGGATCTGCGCTGCGATCGGCGCGGATCCGGCGCGCTTCTGGCCGAACCTGCGCAACCGCGTGCAGTCGTTCAAGGACCTGGAGCCGGAGCTGGTGGGCTCGGTGGAGCGTCTGATCGATTTCGTCGCACCCGTCGACGGATGACGACGACCACCAACACGATCAGCGCCCCCGCCACGAGGAACGGGAGCACGAATGCCAACACCACGACCCCGAGGTGCAGCACCGTGATGAAGCCATCCCATCCCGCGCTCAGCGCGTCGCCGATGCCGGTGTCGTTCGGTGAGGAGGGTGACATCGGCGTGCGCGACAGCTGCACGACCAGCCCAGCCGTTTCGGTCTGCTTCGCAAGCTCCTGCTGTTGTGCTTCGAGTTGTTCGAGTTCTGTCTGACGCTTGGTGAGTTCGCCTTCGAGTAGGACGACGTCCTTGAGTTCCTTCGCAGCGTCGAGCAGCGCCTGCACCCGCGTCACGCTCGCCCGGGCGGAGGCGATCCGCAGTTCGAGGTCGGTCACCTGTGTCGTCACGTCGGCAGCCGTCTGCTGGCGTGACGTGAGGTCGCCCAGGCCCGCCACCTGATCGACGATCGCCTCGAGCTGATCCGGTGGCACTCGCGCGGCGATGCGTGCGGTCGCGAACTCCTGCGGCTGCAGGGAGATGTCGGAAGCGTCGACCACACCGCCGGCGTCGGCAATCGCCCGGAGGGTCATCGTCGAGGTCTCCCCGACGTCGTCGACCGTCACGTAGATCGTGACGTCGCGGTCGATCGCTCGACCTTCGTCGGTGTCGGACATGGCCCCGCTGTCGGCCGACTCACCCGAGCGAGCGACCACGACCGTTGCGGCCGTGGACGCACTGTCGTCACCGCCGCAGCCGACCACACCCATCAGCGTCAGCGCGAGCGCTGCCACCCCGACCGTGGCGCGCGTAGCGCCCCTGCGTCCACCCATGGCTCCCCCCATCGGTTGACCGGTCGTTGCCGCCGGCGTGGACGAACCGTAGCGCTGTGTCAGCGGGTCGTGGTCGCGGCCGCGGCCGCCTCACGCCGGTGGCGGCGGAACTCCAACACGACCGGGATGAGCGACACGGCAACGATCACGATGGCGGCGATCTCGAGGTTGTTCTTGATGAACTCCACCTCGCCGAGGAAGTACCCGAGCGTGGTGACGCCGACGCCCCACAGGAGCGCGCCGACGAGGTTGTAGATCACGAACGTGCGGTACCGCATGTTCGCCACACCGGCGACGATTGGCGTGAACGTACGGACCACGGGCACGAACCGCGCCAGCACGATGGCGATCGGGCCGCGCTGCTCGAAGAACACATGTGCCCGTGCGACGTTCGCCGGATTGAAGAGGCGACTCTGCGGGCGGTCGAACAGCGACGGCCCGACCTTGCGGCCGAACCAGAAGCCGACCTGATCACCGAGGAACGCCGCGACGAACACGACGCCCGCGGTGATCGGCAGCGGCGGTAACAGGTTGTTGCCGGCATCCGATGCGAGGAAGCCGGCGATGAACAGCAGCGAGTCGCCGGGAAGAAAGAACCCGATCAGCAGCCCACTCTCGGCAAAGACGATCAGCGCGAGCAGGGCGAGGCCGCCCTTGTCGAGCCAACCTTCGATGTCGAAGAGGGCTGCGATCACCGGGTGGGCGTCAGACCGTCGCCGGGATGACGAGGGTCGCCTTCTGGCGACTGCTGTAGACCACGGCGCCGATCAGCACCACGAGGGCGGCGGCGGCGATCGCATAGCGGGCGCCGTCGTTGTCCTGGTACTTGATGATCGCCGGGAGGATCAACAGGCTCACGAGGTTCATCACCTTGATGAGCGGGTTAAGCGCCGGGCCGGCCGTGTCCTTGAAGGGGTCACCGACGGTGTCGCCGATGACGGCGGCCTTGTGGGCATCACTGCCCTTGCCGCCGTGGTGACCGTCCTCGATGTACTTCTTGGCGTTGTCCCAGGCACCACCCGAGTTGCTCAGGTAGTTGGCCATCAGCTGGCCGACGAGGATGACCGCGGCAAGGAAGGCCCCGAGTGCCCGCCAGTCGATGCCGAAGCCGACGATCACGGGGGCGAGCACTGCGAGCAGCGCCGGGGTGGCGAGCTCACGCAGGGAGGCCTCGGTGCAGATGTCGATGACGGGGCCGTACTCCGGCTCCTTCTCGCCCTTCATGATCTTGCCGTCCGCGAACTGCTTGCGGACCTCTTGGACCACCACGCCGGCGGTGCGACCGACGGCGCGGATGGCGAACGAGGAGAACAGGAACGGGACAGCGCCACCGATGAGCAGACCGATGAAGATCTTCGGGTCGGCGACGTTGATCTGCAGGATCGTCTCGTCGAAGATGCCGCGAGGCGTCTGAAGGAGTTCGCCGATCCGCTCTCGCGAGATGAGCTCGCCACCGGCGGTCTCGATGTACGAGGCGAACAGTGCGACGGCAGCGATGACGGCGGAGCCGATCGCGAAGCCCTTGGTGACGGCCTTGGTGGTGTTGCCGACCGCGTCGAGGCTCACCATGATCCGCTCGGCCTCGCCGTGGAACTCGCCGCTCATCTCGGCGATACCGGCAGCGTTGTCGCTGACGGGGCCGAAGGTGTCCTCCGAGACGATGACACCAGTGGTGGCGAGCATGCCCATGCCGGTGAGGGCGACGAGGTAGAAGCTGAACTGCAGGTTGCCGCCACCGAGCGCGAGGGCGACGCCGAGTGCGATGGCGATGGCGAGCACGGCGTACACCGCGCTCTCCATGCCGCTCGCCGTACCGGACAGCACGACGGTGGCCGGGCCGGTCTCGGCGCTCTCGGCGATCTCCTTCACGGGCTTGTAGTGCGTGCCCGTGTAGTACTCGGTGAGGCGGCTGATCAGCTGTGCGAGCACGAGGCCGATGGCAACGGCGCCGAAGCACTTCCAACCGGCGTTGGCCTTCTCGTTGCCGACGTAGAACAGCGCGACCAGCAGTGTGCCGACGAGCGTGAGGATGCCGGCGACGAGGAAGCCGCGGTTGATCGGCTTGAGGGCGTCGGTCTCGCCCGCCTTCGCCTTCACGGCGAACACGCCGAAGATCGAGGCGATCACGCCGATGGCACGAGCGGCCACCGGGAAGATGAGGCCGAGCGCCGGGTTCATGTCGATCGACTTGAACGCCGCGACGCCGAGGATGATCGAGGCGACGAGGGTGACCTCGTAGCTCTCGAACAGGTCGGCGGCCATGCCAGCGCAGTCACCCACGTTGTCGCCCACGTTGTCGGCAATCGTGGCCGGGTTGCGGG
>JBMOFX010000027.1:0-17617 GCA_049318665.1 Ilumatobacteraceae bacterium
CTGCGGCCGCTAGACATCGGTCGCCGCGTTAGTCATGTTAGATATCGCCACTCTCCGTTAGACATTGGGAATCCCTGGCCGCAAGCCGAACTCGAAGCCCTCGCCTGGGCGACGAGCGAAGGACCGCCGGCCGAGCACCGAGGATCGACCTCGGGACCCCATCGCCATGAAGCGCCACGGGGCACACGAACGCATTGACGCTCCGTGGGGCCCCGACGGACCGACGATCCTCACCGGTGCGGTGTGGGAGGTCCGGTCGACGCTGTGATCAGGTCATGAGTTCGTCGTAGGCGGTCGACAGAGGTTTCGGCAGCGAACATCGCCGCCACGGACAACGTTGCGGCCCGTGGCGTAGCTGAATCGCATCTGGACATCCTGCTTGATGATCGACAGCGAGCAATGCGACCCTGCCCGCCTGCCCGATCGTTCGCCCTCTGACGCTTCGCCCACGTCGTCATCGACGTTGCTGTCGGGGCACGTGCCCGAGTGGCCATTTTCCTGGACTGAGGTCCAGGGCTCAGTGCCCGAGGTGGGACTCGAACCCACACGCCCTTTCGGACAACGGATTTTGAGTCCGTCGCGTCTGCCATTCCGCCACTCGGGCGAGCGACCGCAACACGTTACCGGCGGCGCTCGTGACCGATGGGCAGGAGCACCATCTGGTTACCCGTGGGTAGTCATTGGGGCGCGACGACGTCGGTCTATGGTGATCGCCACATGCTTGCTTTCACCTTTCCTGGCCAGGGCTCGCAACGCCCTGGCATGGGCCGTCCCTGGGCCGAACATGAGAGCTGGGAGCTGGTCGATGAGGCGTCGCACGTCGCAGGGCGCGATGTCGCTCGGCTCCTGCTCGATGCCGACGCCGATGAGCTGAAAGACACCCGCAACGCGCAGCTCACGACGTTCGTATCGAGCCTGATCGTGCTCGATGCGGTCGAGCGCTTGGGCGTCGAGCCGAGTTTCTGCGCCGGGCACAGCCTCGGCGAATACACCGCACTCGCGGCCACGGGTGCCCTTGGCTTCGATGAGGGCGTGCGCTTGGTGAGCGAGCGGGCCGAGGCCATGCACCAGGCCGGCAGCGACAACCCCGGCACCATGGCCGCCGTGCTCGGGCTCGACGACGACCTCGTCGAAGTCGCGTGTCGGCGTGCCGACAGCGATGTCTGGGTGGCGAACTTCAACGCTCCCGGTCAGGTCGTCATCGCCGGTTCGCCCGAGGGCGTTGCGACGGCGGGCGCTGTGGCCAAGGAGCTGGGCGCGAAGAAGGTGATGCCGCTGCCGGTGTCCGGCGCGTTCCACACGCCGTTCATGACGCCGGCGCGTGACCGCCTCCGCAAGGCGATCGCCGACGCCAGCCCGCGCGACACGGAAGTGCCGGTCGTCTCGAACGTCGACGCGCTCGCCCACCACCAGGGCGACGAATGGGCGACGCTGCTCTCGGCGCAGCTCAGTAGTCCCGTTCGCTGGAAGCACTGCTTGCTCACGTTGTCGTCGCTCGGGGTCACCGACTTCGTCGAGCTCGGACCCGGCGGGGTCCTCACCGGCATGGCGAAGCGAACCGTCGACACGGCCCGCACCATCTCCATCGCCACGCCCGAAGACCTCGACAAGCTGCTGGATTGGTTGCGCGGCGATTCGTCGGCTGCGGGCAAGCTCGAGGGCGAGCACCTCTTCGCATCAGAGCGTCTCGTCGTCAGCCCCGCCGCAGGCGTGTTCGATCCGGTGGACGACCTTGCGGACGGCTCGTCGATCGTCGTCGGCACGGTGCTCGGACACATCGGCGAGACCGAGGTTCGATCCCCGTTCGCCGGAGTGCTGCAGAGCTACATCGCTGTCGCTGGCGAACGGGTGACCTCGCGCCAGCCCATCGCCTGGTTGAGGACGGTCTGACATGCCCACGCCACCCGCCGGCGTTCGCGGCGCCATCATCACCGGCTGGGGCACTGCGCTCCCGGCGAAGATTCTCACCAACCACGATCTCGAGCAGATGTTCGACACCGACCACGACTGGATCGTTGCCCGAACCGGCATCCACGAGCGTCACGTCGGTGGCAACACCACCGACCTCTCGGTGGAGTCGGGCCGCAAGGCGCTCGAGATGTCGGGCATCGACCCCGCCACGATCGATGCGTTGGTGCTCGCCACCACCACCCCGGACCGCGTCGTTCCCGCCAGCGCTCCGGGTGTCGCCACCGAACTCGGCCTTCGCTGTGGCGCGTTCGACATCAACGCCGCGTGCTCCGGATTCACCTATGGGTTGGTGGTGGCGCACGGCCTGATCTCGATGGGCCTCCGCAACGTGCTCCTCATCGGCACCGACACCTTGGCGCGGATCACGGATTGGACCGACCGCAACACGGCGATCCTGTTCGCCGACGGCTCGGGGGCAGTCGTGCTCGAAGGGACGGATGGGCCCGGACAGCTGCTCGGGTGGGATCTCGACGCCGACGGCAGCGCCGAACGCTTCCTCTACTCCGACATCGGCGGGTACATCCAGATGGAGGGCAAGGAGGTCTTCCGCCGCGCCGTCCGGATCATGGTCGACTCCGCCACCAAGTCGATGAACGCGGCTGGCGTCACTGCCGACGACATTGCAATCGTCGTGCCGCACCAGGCCAACATTCGCATCATCGAAGCATCGTGCGAGCGACTCGGCATCCCGCCGGAACGAACGTCGACCGTGCTCGACCTCACGGGCAACACGTCGTCGGCGTCGATTCCATTGGCGCTCGCCGCGGCGCTCGATGCCGGCCGCATCCACAAGGGCGACCTCGTCCTGCTCGTGGGCTTCGGAGCCGGCATGACCGCAGCGAGCGTCGTCCTCCGTTGGGGCGGGTCGTGAGCCGGACGGTGCTCGTCACCGGCGGTGCTCGTGGTATCGGGCTCGCCTGTGCGCAGCGCTTCGCCGCCGACGGCGACAACGTCGTCGTCACGTACAACAGCTCACCCCCGCCTGACGGGTTGGTCGGCGTGCAGTGCGATGTCACGTCCGCCGAGAGCGTCGACGCCGCCTTCACCTTCGCCGAGTCACAGTTCGGTCCCGTCGAGGTGCTCGTCTCCAACGCCGGCATCACCCACGACGGTCTGCTGCTGCGGATGAGCGAGCAGCAGTTCACCTCGGTGATCGACACCAATCTCACCGGTGCCTACCGCGTCACCAAGCGGGCGGCGCAGGGCATGCTTCGCGCCCGCGCCGGCCGAATCGTGCTGATCTCGTCGGTCGTCGGCCTGCTCGGCTCGGCCGGCCAGGCCAACTACGCCGCGTCGAAGGCAGGCTTGGTCGGACTCGCCCGCTCACTTGCTCGCGAGCTGGGTTCGCGCGGCATCACGGTCAACGTGGTCGCACCTGGGCCCGTCGAGACCGACATGACCGCCGCGCTCGGCGAGAAGCGACTCGCCGAGCTCACCGCCGCGGTCCCCCTGCAACGCATGGCCACACCCGACGAGATCGCCGGCGTCGTATCGTTCCTCGCCTCGCCCGACGCGGCCTACATCACCGGAGCCGTCATCCCGGTCGACGGCGGCCTCGGCATGGGCCACTAGATTCAAACCGTCCACCGACAAGGAGAAACCGTGAACCAGGAACTGTTCGCCCGATTCAAGAAGTGCGCCGTGGAGGTGCTCTCGGTCGAGGAGTCCGCCGTTGTGCCGGACGCCAAGTTCGGCGACGACCTCGACGCCGACAGCCTCGATCTGGTGGAGCTCGTGATGGCGCTCGAAGAAGAGTTCGACATCGAAGTGCCCGAAGAAGACCTCGACGGCGTCGAGACCGTCGGCCAGGCCTACGAGCTGGTCGTCGGCAAGCTCGGATGATCGGCAGGGGCCGCCGGGTGGCGGTCACCGGGTACGGCGTCGTCGCCCCGTGCGGCATCGGCAAGCAAGCGTTCTGGCAGGGGCTGCTGGGCCCAGGCCTGACCGACAGCAAGGTCACCGAGATCGTCGACTGGGACCCGCTCCCCTACTTCAGCAATCCGAAGGAGGCGCGTCGGGCCGATCGCGTCGAGCAGTTCGCACTGGCGGCCGCTGCCGAGGCATTCGCACAATCGGGTCGTCCTGATGTCGACCCGACCCGATTCGGCACGATCTTCGCCACCGGTATCGGTGGCCTGCACACGCTCGAAGAGCAGGTGCAGGTGCGACTCGAGAAGGGCGAACGGCGCGTGTCGCCGTTCCTCATCCCGATGCTCATGGCGAATGCGCCAGGCGCCGCGATCTCGATGCGTTACGGCCTGCAGGGACCGAACGAAACGGTGGTGACGGCGTGTGCTGCATCGAGCCACGCCATTGGATACGCCGCACGACTGATCGCCTGGGGAATGTGCGACGCCGTGGCGACAGGTGGCGCGGAAGCGTGCATCACGCTCACCGGCATTGCAGGGTTCACCAACATGACCGCGTTGTCGTCGTCGGGCGCGAGCATGCCGTTCGACGTGAAGCGCGACGGCTTCGTCATGGGTGAGGGTGCCGCCGTGCTCATCCTCGAAGCCTGGGACGAGGCGGCGGCACGCGGCGCCACGATCGTCGGCGAGATCCTCGGCGCCGCGAGCACCGCCGACGCACACCACATCACCGCTCCGTCGCCTGGTGGGGTCGGTGCGCAACGGTGCATGCGAGCGGCACTCGACGACGCCGGGCTCGACATCGCCGACATTCGGCAGATCAACGCCCACGGCACCTCAACGCCACTGAACGATGCCGCCGAGGCGGAGGCCGTCGCCACGCTGTTCGGAGCCGGTCAGCCGCCAATCACCTCGACCAAGGGCGTCACCGGCCACGCACTCGGCGCAGCTGGCGCGCTCGAAGCGGCCGCGTCGCTGCTGTCGATCGAGCACGGCCTCATCCCCCCGACGGCCAACACCACCGAGGTACTCACCGAGGTGACCATCGACCTCGTGCTCGGCGAGCCGCGACCGTGGACCCCCGGGCCGGTCATGTCGAACAACTTCGGCTTCGGTGGCCACAACGGCTCGCTGATTCTCGCCCCAGCGCCCTGACAGCGAGCCTGCCCGAACGCGTGTGACACCCCGCGTGCATGCTGCCGGCATGACACGAAGCGCCACCCCCACCCGCACCCTCGTCTTCGATGCCGACCGGCCTGAGATCGCGCACACCCGCATCGATTGCCCCGATCACCTCGGCCTGATCGAGTTGGTCGAGACATTCGTCGGCGGCCCGTGTGACGATCCGGAGATCGTCGAACACGTGGCTCACGCTCACGGTCTGCTGATCGAAGCGCACCTCGTCCACCAAGCCCAACCCTGCCCGCACTGCACCCTCGTCGCGGCGCCGTATTGGCTCGCAGCGGCCTGATCGCCGCGTTCGCCAGGGAATCAGTCAGGCGTCGACGAGCACGAACATCAGCTCGGCTTCGCACGCGACATTGTCACCGAGCAGCGCTCGGCCGGTGCCCTTGCCGGCACGAGCCGACATCCGTCCGAGCGACACCTCGAGGATCAGCTCGTCGCCGGGCACGACCTGCCGGCGGAACCGTGCACCATCGAGCCCACCGAACAACGGCAGCTTGCTGGCGAATCGTTCGTCACTGAGCACCGCAATCGCGCCGATCTGGGCGATCGCCTCACACATCAGCACACCCGGCAACGTGGGACGCCCAGGAAAGTGGCCGGCGAAGAACCATTCGTCACCAGTGAGTCTCCAGCGACCTCGAGCCGACTGACCCGGCTCGAGCGCCAGGATCTCGTCGACGAACAGGAACGGCGGACGGTGCGCGAGCAGATCCGTCGGCAGCGGAAACGTCACGATGCGAGCGCCTCGAGCAACCGCACCGGCGTGTCTTTCGGGCTGATCTTGTACCACGCGTTCCGAATCCGGCCGTCCGGGTCGACCAGGAACGCCGATCGCACGATCCCCATGTATGTCTTGCCGTAGTTCTTCTTCTCCTGCCACACATCGAAAGCCTCGGCGACGGCATGGTCGGTGTCGCTGAGGAGGTCGAACCCGAGCTCGTACTTCGTTGCGAACCGGGCCAGCGCCGCCTGCTTGTCGGGGCTGATCCCGACGATGACGGTCTCGTCGCCGAGCTGGGGACGAAGATCGCGGAGCAGGCACGCCTGCTGAGTGCACCCAGGCGTGTCGGCTTTCGGATAGAAGTAGACGAGCACGTGCTTGCCACGCAGCGTCGAGATGTCGACGAGGCCACCGTTCTGGTTCGTCAAGACGACCGGGGGGACCTGGTCACCCTCTGTGAGCATGACCTGACTCTAGCCCCCTTGCGCTCTCGCTCGGATGCTCGCTAGGGTGACGCTCAGCGTTCGTCCAGACGGCTCCTTGAGGAACCGTTGACGGCGACCGTCACGCCGACGCTACGAAGGAGATTTCTATGAACAAGGCACCTGGCCGTCCCTTTTGACGGATCCGCGTCTGGGCGATTTCCCGGACGCATCACCTGAACAAGCCGCGACGGGGTCGGGCGTGAGCGTGGTAGTGCCCCGGAATGGACCGCAACACGTCGTCAATCCAGTACTCGCCGCCGAGATGCTGCGTGACGACGTCCGAGAGAATGGTGTGCAACGCGACCCGAACCTCCTCCGGGGGGTTCGGGTCGTGTCGTTTCCACACGACCATCGGGACACTGCACGACTCGCATTCGGCGACCCAGCAGACGTCATCTTCGTGAAACCACTCGGTCATTCGGGCCGCTTCGCACAACGGGCAGTCGGGATCGAACGGGGGATCGGCCTGCATCGGAGCAGTCTGACAGGGCAACGCGACCCGAGACGCGAAACGAGGGCCCCGAAGGGCCCTCGCTTCACTCATGGAAGGATGTGGATCAGAGGCCCGAGATGTCGAGCGTCGGCGGGAGCATGACCGCGTCGATGACGTGGATGACGCCGTTCGAAGCCATGACGTCGGTCGCGATGACGTTGGAGTCATTGACCTTCACGCCACCATCGGTCGTGATGGTGATGTCTTCGCCCTGCACGCTCGGCACCGGACCAGCGGTGACGTCAGCGGCCAGCACCTTGCCGGAGACCACGTGGTAGGTGAGGATCGCCGTGAGGGTGTCCTTGTTCTCCGGGAGGAGCAACTTGTCGACGAGACCGGCCGGCAGCGCCGCGAACGCGTCGTTGGTCGGCGCGAAGACGGTGAACGGGCCGGGGCCCTGCAGGGTCTCGACGAGACCGGCTGCAGCCACGGCGGCGACGAGGGTGGAGAAGTCGGGGTTGCCCGAGGCAACGGCGACGATGTCACCGGGCTCTTCCATCCCAGCGGCCGTGGTGTCGGTGGACGCCATGGTGGTGACAGGCGCCTCGGTGGGGGCGGTCGTGGTGTCGGTCGATGCATCGTCCGAACCGCACGCGGCGAGGACGAGTGCAGCCGACACGAGGCCGGCGGCAATCAGCTTCTTTGAGATCATTGAAATGGCTCCTTGGTTGTTCACGAAAACCCAATGGGGAGGGTCGGAAGGTGTACGGAGGATACGGGGCGGCGGATGACTCTTTAGTGATCAATCTCATCGACTGTGTCGACTGGCACATGTCGCAGCACCATCAACCGATCGACCTCCACGCCGAACCGCCGGGTGAGGGTGTGGTTGCGGTGGCTCGACACGACGGCGAGCCCGAGGCGCTCGAGCGCGCGTCGTCGCTGGCCAGCGCGCGCATTGATGTCGCCGGACCACGTAGCGATGCCGACACGGCGACACCGGTCGTCGATGTGATCACGGAGCAGGAGTGCGGCTGCGCCCGACCGGCGGCCGCGTCGAACGTTGAGGTGCGCGTGCGCTGGCGCAGGCCGAGTTCGATGCGCGTCGACGAGCGCGAACGCATCGCGGGCACGGTCGGCGTAGAAGCGACGGCTCGGGGCGTTCATCCGGAACGTGAGCAAATGGCCGAAGGTGACGGCAATGAACCACAGCGAGCGGAAGCGCATCGCTTTGCCGTACGCGACCTCGTCGGTGCACACCAGCGCGTACCCCACGACGTCGTCGGGGTCGTCGGGGTCGACGACCACACCGACGTCGGCTCGACCGGCGGTGAGGTACCAACCGAGGCATTGGTCGCGGTAGGCGGCGGCGCGAGTCAGCCGAAAGTCGAGCGGATCGCCCAGCGAGAGCGTCTCGTCGAACAAGCGCCCGATCGCAGCATCGTCGCGCGCCGTCGCCGCGCGAACGACGAGATCAGCCGACCGTTGCGAGGCTGACAGAACCATCTTTGCTCACCTGCCCTTCGTGACGGGGACGCTCACGCACCATCAGACTCAGCATCGCCTCCGCCGCGGCTTCCCAACTGAAGCGCTCCGCGTGTGTGCGTGCGAGCGATCGGACGTCGCGCCTCATCAGGTCGGTGACGGCGGCGGCTGCACCGACCGACCATCTCGCAGCATCGCCGTCGGTCACCACTCTCCCGATCGACGGCTGGTCGGCGATCAGCTCGTGTAGCGCTCCGGCATCGGGGACGACGACGGGTGTGCCGCACGCCATCGCTTCGAGCGCGGACAGCCCAAAGGTCTCAACGGCGCACGGCGAGATGCACACGTCGGCTGCAGCGAGCACTTCGGCGAGCGCCGCACGCGAGGCCACGTGACCGAGGAACGTGACGGGGAGCCCGACGCTCAACCGCTCGAGCTCGGCACGCAGCGGACCATCACCGATGATCGTGAGGTGCGCGGCGCGACCATCGTCGATGAGGCGTCGCAACACGTGGACGGCGTGCGCGGGGCGCTTTTCGGGCGACAGTCGTCCGACAGTGACCAGCTCGATCGGGCGGGCCGCGGCAACACTCGCTGATCGATCGGTCTGGAGTGCAGGCCGGAACGTGCTGAGGTCGACGCCGAGCGGCACACGTCGAACGTTCGTCGCGCCGATGCGCCGGAATTCGTGTGCGGCAAACTCCGAGCAACACACGACGGCCTGACTCACCCGAGCGACGCGGGCGTTGCGATGATCGGCAACGCGCACGAGCGGCACCCATGACGGCGCACGACCGCCGAGGATCGCGTCGATCCGTTCATGCGAGATCGACACGACCGTGGCGCCGATGCGAGCTCGCCGACCCGCCGAGCGCACCAGGGTTGTCTTGTCGGACAGTTCGATCGCTTCGGGTCGCAGCCGCCTGAGCAACTCGTCAACTCGTCCGACGTCGACCAACATCCGGTACCCCGAGCCGCCGGGCAGCAGCGGCGCACGCAAGCGAATCTCCTGCACGCCGTGTAGGTCGATCACCTCGTCGTACTCGCCGGGCACGACCCGCTGAACGCGGTGCCCCGCTTCGACATACCGACGACCGAGCTCGTCGAGGACGGTGCGCAGCCCACCCGAGGTCGGGGTGTGGAAGTTGGCGAGCTGCACGATCCGCATCAGACCGACACCATCCTGCGGCTCGACGGCGTCGCGCCACCGACCAGTTCGGCGTAGGTGACCACGTCGAGCGATCCTCGGCGCTGCGCAGCCGCAAGGTCGGCGAGCATCTGCTCGGTCGCATCGACCAAGGAACGATGATGCAGATCGTTCGGGTGGAGCGCGAGGCGCACCGATGCCGACCGCCTCGCGCGGTGGCGCACGAACACGCGGTTGAGGGTGGCGCCGATCCCGGCGAGTGCGCTCCCCGGGCGTTGCGACACGGCAGGAATCCGCACCCGACGATCCGTTCGCAGATCGAACACGGTCCACTGCGACGTCGTATAGGCGAAGCCCATGTCTGCCATCACCGACCTCGCCGGCGGCGACGACAGCCACCCGGGAGGCGTGAACCCGACGGGCTCGATGCCGCATCGCGCCATCACGGCGAGTCCGAGTCGGAGACGCCGAGCCGCCTCGTCGCGACCGAGATCGTGGAACTCTGCGCAGCCTCGAGCGAGCAGGCGCCCGTAGGCACTTCGCAGCTGACCGCGCCGTGAGGTCGGTGCCCACACGGGATCGACGACCGCTCGGTGCTCCCATCCGTGCAGCGACAGCTCATGCCCGCGCGCGGCCACGTCGTGCAACCACGCGACCACATCGTCGTGGTGCTCGAGACCGTCACTCCCCCACGGCCCGGGCACGACCAGCAGGGTGGCGCGCAACCCGTGCGCTTCGACCCGCTCGAGCCATTCACGCGAACGTGCGAACGTCGCAGGTGCAACGTCGTGGATCGAAATCACTGCGACCGACACGTCAGGCCACCTTCTCCACAGTGGCCGCCGACGGCTCGAACGGCGTGCCCGCAATCACGCTGCGATATCGGTCGACGAGTTCGGTCATGACCGCACTCCACGGCCGACCCTCGACGCCGTTGCGACCTGCCTCGCCCAACGAACGCCGCAGGAACGGATCGTCGGCGAGTTGCGAGATGGCTCCAGCCAACATCTCCGGCTGCTGCGGTGACCACAGGAAGCCGTTGCGGCCGTGCTGAACCAAGTCGAGCGGCCCACCAGCGGCCGGAGCAACGACGGGAACACCCGACGCGAGCGCCTCCTGCACCGCTTGACAGAACGTCTCGTCGAGACCGGTGTGCGCGAACACGTCGAACGACGCGTGGAGTTGGCTCAACTCGGCGCCGCCACGGAAGCCGAGGAACGTCGCGTCCGGCATCTGCCGTTCGAGTCGCGCCCGTTCCGGGCCATCACCGACGATCACGACGCGGATGCCTGGCTTGCGTGCGATCGGTGCGAGTCGGTGGATCTGCTTCTCCCGGGCGAGTCGCCCGACGTAGCCGACGATCACTTCGCCGTTGGGTGCGAGTCGGCGACGCAGCATCGCGCTCCGATGCTGCGGATGGAACCGCTCGAGATCGACACCGCGGAGCCAACGGTCGACGCGCTCGATGCCACGCTCTTCGAGCGTCCATGCGGCCGCGCTCGATGGCGCCAGCGTCACATCGGCGTGCGAGTGCACCCAGCGCAACCACGCCCAGATGGGCGCTGACGCCGCGCCGAGTCCATATCGCTTCGCAAATCCTGCGATGTCGGTCTGGAAGATCGCGACGACCGGGATGTCGAGCGACTGTGCGGCGCGGGCTGCACCGGCGCCGAGCACGGTCGGCGCCGCGAGGTGCACCACATCCGGGTCGAAGTCGCGCAGCGTCGACGTGAGTCGGCCGATCGGCAGACCGACCCGCACGGAGTCGTACCGTGGCAGGTCGAACGCGCGAACGCGCACCACCGGTACGCCGTTCACTCGATCCTCGCCGGGTCCGGGGGCGATCACCAGCGGCTCGTGTCCTTCGGCCAACAGGTGCTCGATCAGGCGGAGCACCGAGTTCGTCACACCGTTGACGGCAGGCAGGAACGACTCGGCGACGATCGCGACCCGAAGCGTGGTGCGCCCCCGGTCGTTGGCGCGACGGAACGAACGGCGGAATGAAATCACGCGACCCTCCATGGTCGTGAGCGGCCGGAGCCGAGGAGCGGGATGAGTGCAGCGGCCATCCAGCCGACTGCGATGTAGCCGAAGCCGGCTGTGTGGCCTGGAGCGATCACGACGACACCAACGACGGCGCCGGCGATGTACGCGAGGTTGTAGATCGCGTCGTACCCGGCGAACACTCGACCGAGCGAGTCGTCGACGACATGTCCTTGCACGGTGGCGTCGGTGACCAAACGCACCACCTGGACGGTGAACGACACGACGATCATCGCTCCCATCACGACGACCGATTCGCCACTCCACGCCGCCGACCCCATCGCCGCCGCGCAGCCCAAGAAGCAGAGCAGGATCAGCACGCGACGGCCGAGGAGCGCAACGAGGAATGACGCAGCAAGCGTGCCGATGAACGCACCCGTCGCGGTGATCCCGATCGCAACGGCGAAGCCGGACGCCTCGAGTTCGTAGCGCGAGTCCGCGAGGAGGATGAACCCGACGAACGCGGACGCGGCAAGCGCCCGGTGTGCGATCGCAGCGCAGATGACGCCGCGCGTGGGTGGCACCGATGCGAGACGGATCAGACGACGGACCACCTGAGGCCAGTGCGCCGACGAGCGACGCTCGGACTGCTCGCCACCGCCGAATTCGGCCCCGAACCTCGCGTAGCCGAGCGCAGCGAACGCATGGATGAGCGACGCGACGAACAGCACCGCAACCGGCGACCAGAGGGACACCACCGTGCTGAGGACGAAGCCGACGGTGCCTGCCACCTTCTGCACGATCGAGCTCATCGAGTTGGCGGCGACCAGTGACCGCTCCGGAACGAGATGTGGCAGCGATGCCGACCGAAGGTTCATCGCCGTGCCTGCTGCGCCGAGCACGGCAGCGGCCACCGCATAGCCCAGCACTCGACTGCCCGTCTCGGGAACGGATACCGCCAGCAGGACGAGAACCGCACGCACCGTCGACGTGGCCGCCAACGATCGACGGCGCGGCCATCGGTCGGCGATCACGCCGGCAATCGGGCCGGCGACGAGGTACGGCACCATGGCGGTGCACAGCACGCGCACCACCGTCGCGGGCGACGCCCCCTGTTCGATCTGGAACACGATCACCTGGGCAAGGGCGAGCGTGACCATCGCATCGGCCGTCTGGCCCGCGCCGTGGAGGAGCAGGAACCGGCGCAGGCGAGCGCCCCTCCACAGGACCGTGCGACTGGTGTCGTCGACACCGTGCGGTTCCGCTGCGGCCTCGTCGAAGGTGGTCGAGGCGATGCTCACCGCAGGGCTCCTTGCACAGCCAGGACCTGCGTCGCAGCCTCGGCAGGTGGCGGCGGCACGAACTGGCGTGTCCACCGATGTCCGACCAGCACCAGCGGCACGAACACCAGCATTTCCACGGTGAGCGCGGAGATCGGCGAACTGGTCGTGAGCCTCGCGGCCACCGTGGCGATCGCAACGGCGGCGGCCGACGTTGCCACACACAGGGCCCACGGCATCCATGCGAACGAATGCTGAACATCGCTGCCGAAGGCATCAGCCAAGCGACCGAGCACGAACACCCAGGCGATCAGGTTGGCGAGCAGCGTGCCGAGCGACGCGCCGACCATCCCCCACCACCATGCCCCAAGCCCGGCAAGCACGAGGTTGGCCGCGAGGAGTACGACGGCTGCGAGCAGCAGATCGCGGGTTCGGTCGGCGGCGCGGAGCACGAGCCCGTACTCGGCGACTCGGTGCAACGTGATCGCCGTGAAGAGCTGGAACGGCAGCACGCCAGCCGCGTATTCGGGCGTGAACACCAGGTCGAGCAGTTGCGGCGCGACGAGGATCAGCGCCGCCGACATCGGGACGACGATCGCTGACATTACCGCGGTCTGGTGGATCCAATACCCGCGAGCGGTTTCCGGATCGGACACTCGGAACGCATCGATCACCCTCGTCACCACCGCTGCCCCACCCGCGTACGGCAGCACGGCGAGGAGCGGGATCTCCTGCGCGGCGACCGTGTAGACACCGAGGTCGTCCGGGGCGAAGGCCGCAACGAGCCACTTGTCGACACTGCGGTTGAGTACCGATGCGGCGATCGTCAGCCCGAGCGGGAGTCCGTACAACACTTGCTTGCGGAGCACACCCGGCGGCAGCGCAATCGTGGGTCCGGGGAACGTCCATCGAATCACCGACACGAAGAGCACGAAGCGCACGAAGGCCGCCACCAGGATCGCACCTGCGATCCCATCGATTCCCCAACCCTGGGCTGCGGCCACCACAACGGCGACGACGAGCGCGGTGGTCGTGACGATGTCCCACGTTGCTGCGAGCGCCAGCCGATCGATCGAGAGCAGCGACGGAGGCGCAGCGGCGCAGGGAATCTCCAGCACGATGGCCAGCGCGACGAGGGGTATCGCGCTGGCCATGCCTGGGCGGCCGTGGGACAGCCACGGCGTGAGCGCCACCATGCCCGCGGCGATGACGATCGCCATGCCCGCCATGCCGATGGCGGTGTGTTCGATCATCCGGCGCCGCTGGGCAGTCTCGAGGCGCGGCAGGAAGAACAGCAGGCTCTGCTGGAGGTTGAGCGTGCCGATGGTGACGGCGGCGAGGTAGATGCTGAGCAGGAGCGCCACCTGTGACCACGTTGCTGGCGAGAGCAGGCGTACCAGCGCGATCGCGATGACGAGTTGGCTCGCCTTCACGGTCGCCTGACCGGCAGCGATGAGACCGGCTCGTCGGCCGAGCGATCCGCTAGCCACGATGCCCTGCCTCGGTCTCGATCGACCGTGTGCGCTCGGTGTCGGCGTCGAGCTCAGCAATACACGCGCGCTCGGCGTCCGTGAGACGGAAGGCCTTGTGGCGTCGAACGTCACGATGCCACCACATCGACGTGGCGTACGAGGGCCAGTCCGCAGGGCGGCGGCGCAGGCGGCGGAGGAAGTGCTGCTCGTCCCAGGTGTTGTCGCCGTGGAAGCAGCGCACGAACAGATGCGACTGCTCAGCGCCCAGCACGGTGAGGCCATCGCGGCGCAGGTCGCGGAGGAAGACACTGTCCTCGCCGCGGCGAACGTTCGGGTACCGCACGTCCGTCCGCCGGTGCAGAATCGTGCCGGGCGTGGCGATGCCCGCATCCGAACGGAACGCGAGCCGGCCCAGCGTCGGAGACTCGACCGACATCAGCGTCCAGCGCAGCGCAACCGCGGCACCGTCACCGAGATGCGCGGCCTGCACCTCGATCCGGTCCGCGCCGTACCACTCGTCGTCATCCCACTGCATGCAGCATTCGCCCTCGGCAAGGTCGAGGCTCAGATTGCGCAAGCCACCCAGCAAGACGTCGGGCCGGGGCTCGATGCGGTGATAGCGGATCGCGACACCCGCTGCGATGTACGGCGCGAGCATCGGCGCGTAGTCCTCGTCGCCGTCATCGACGATGACGAGCTCCTTGCGCTCCCACGTCTGCGCCGCAAAGCAGCGGACGGCTCGTTCGGCGAGTGATCGACGATTGCGGGTCACCATCAGACAACTGATGAGCGGCTCGGTCGGTCGACTCATGGAATCGGTTAGCTGTCGATCCCTGGGAACGACACGGATGTGTCGCGGAGGTGACGTCGATGCTGGGCGGCGACATTGCGTGCGAGTCGCCAGAAGACCTCGCTGCGTTCGGCGAGCCGCTCGTCGCCTGGTTCGATGCTGGCGAGCAACTCGCGGTGGTTGCTGTTCACGTAATGGATGAGTGCCGTCTCGTCGCGCAGGCGGAGGTGGCGGTCTTCGAAGAACCGGAAGGAATCTGCTGGCGGCACCGGGTACAGGTACGGCTCGCGCAGTTGGCGCACCGTGTTCGGGTAGCGGCTCGCGACGCGGGCCACGAGGCTCGGCCCGAGTGCGTACCGAATGGTCGGGTCGGACTCGAGCGCGTGCTCGAGCAGGTGGCCGATGAACGGCGAACCGGCGGCGGCGCCGATGACAGCGTTGTTCGGCTGGAAACGCGACCACAGCGGATCGAGGAGACGCAGGCGCTCGCCGAGCCGCAGCGCACCACCGAAGCAGCGCGAGTCGACCCGTCGGGCGAACCACGTGAGGCCGAACCCGATCGTGCCGGGCAGCATGCTCATCGACCAGCGGCCTTCCACGCGCGCCTCGTCGTGTTCCCACACTCGCTCGATGCCCACGAAGTCGCGGCCACCCGCGAGGTCGGCGAGTGGCTTCAGCGCAATGACATCGAAGTCGACGTACACGCCACCGCGTTGCCACAGCAGCAGGTACCGAAGCAGGTTGCTGCGCGCGGCGTGCGCATCGGGAGGAATCGCGTCGTAGATCGCGCGGAGGTCGGTGTGCTCCGCGAACAGCGCGTCGACATCGATCGGGATCACCGTCACGTCGGGCATCGACTCGACGAGGTCGAGGTGGATGGTGTCGGGCCGATCACCGAGCAGATGCACCTCGATCGGCGCACCCGGGTCGGCGACCGCAAGGCTCTCGACCGCAAGGCGGCAGGGGAATGAGAAACCCCGGCCCATCCAGACCAGGAGGTACCTCCGAGGCACTGCCACACGTGAAGAAGATCAGACCAAGGTTGACCTCAGCGTGAGAAGAGTTGTACGGAGCGTGACATCATGGTGACGCTTCGGCGACGCGATCAATGGCCTCGCGCACCTCGGCGACGTACTCACCAACCGCTTCGGCGCCACCTTCGAGGAGACGTCGGACCACCGAAGCGCCCTGCACCACACCGTCGGCGACCTGCACGGCCTCGTGTGCCTGCTCGGCATTCGACACGCCGACGCCCACCAACACGGGCACATCGGTGATCGCTTTGAGGCGCGCCGCGAGTGCCGTTGCCGTGGCTGCGAGCGCGGTTCGCTCGCCTGTCACCCCGAGCAGTCCGACGGAGTACACGAAGCCGCGGGCGCGGGCACAGACTCGGGGAAGCCGCTCGTCGGGAGCGGTCGGTGCGGCGAGCATGACGGTCTCGATCGACGATGCATCGGCTGCTTCGCACCACGGACCCGACTCCTCGAGCGGCAGGTCGGGCACGATCGCTGCGACGATGCCAGCGGCGGCGAGTTGCTCGGCGAAGCGGTGGTGGCCGGCGTGATGCACGGTGTTGTAGTACGTCATCACCGCGAGGGGCACGCCGACATCGAGGTCACGCGCCTCGTGCAGGATCGACAACGGCGTCGCCCCGGCATCGAGCGCGGCTTGCGATGCCTGCTGGATCACCGGACCGTCCATCACCGGATCACTGAACGGGATGCCGATCTCGATTGCGTCGGCACCGGCGGCAACAGCGGCACGGACCGCGAGCTCCCAACCGGGCAGCCCCCCGGTGATGTACGGGACGAGCAGCTTCCGCCCCGCCGCACGCTTCGCGCGGAACGCAGATTCCATCGTGCCGACCTCAACGGTCACCCGAGGATCTCCATCATCTGCGCGACGTCCTTGTCACCACGACCCGACAGGTTCATCAGCACGGTCTGGCCCTGCATCGAAGGTGCCTCGCGCGCGATCCACGCCAGCGCGTGGGCGCATTCGAGCGCGGGGATGATTCCCTCCGACCTCGCGAGCAACTGGAACCCTTCGATCACTTCGGCATCGGTGACGGTCGGGTACTCGGCCCGACCGATCGACGCGAGGTACGAGTGCTCGGGCCCGACACCCGGGTAATCGAGGCCCGCCGAGATCGAGTGTGCCTCCTGCACCTGGCCGTGCTCGTCTTGCATCAAGTAGCTGCGCATACCGTGGACGACACCGGGGACGCCGCGACCGACGGCTGCCCCACCAGCCGGCTCGACGCCGATGAGCCGAGCGTCGGTGTCGACGAAGCCGCTGAAGATTCCCATTGCGTTCGAGCCGCCGCCGACACAGGCCACCACGACATCGGGATCGCCGCCGTAGCCGTTGCGCATCTGCTCACGCGCTTCGTCGCCGATCACCCGGTGGAACTCGCGGACCATCCACGGGTACGGGTGCGGGCCCATCACGGACCCGAGGCAGTAGTGCGTCTCACCCACCGTCGCAACCCAGTCGCGCATGGCTTCGTTGACGGCGTCCTTCAGGGTGCGACTACCGCTGTGCACCGCTTCCACCTCGGAACCGAGGAGCTTCATCCGGAACACGTTGAGCGCCTGCCGCTCGACGTCGACGGCACCCATGTACACCTTGCACTCGAGACCCATGAGCGCGGCCGCAGTCGCGCTGGCCACGCCGTGCTGACCGGCACCCGTCTCGGCGATGATGCGCTTCTTGCCCATGCGCTTCGCGAGCAGCGTTTGGCCGAGCACGTTGTTGATCTTGTGCGAGCCGGTGTGGTTGAGGTCTTCACGCT
>JBMOFX010000028.1:0-17234 GCA_049318665.1 Ilumatobacteraceae bacterium
ACGGCAAGTCCACCCTCTCCGACCGGATCCTCGAGATCACCGGTGCCGTCGAGATCCGTGACATGCGCAGCCAATACCTCGACTCGATGGACCTCGAGCGCGAGCGCGGCATCACGATCAAGGCCCAGAACGTTCGCGTCGACTGGCGCGGCCACACGCTGCACCTCATCGACACCCCTGGTCACGTCGACTTCGGCTACGAGGTGAGCCGGTCGCTGGCCGCGTGTGAAGGGGTCGTCCTCGTGGTCGACGCGGCGCAGGGCATCGAAGCGCAAACCCTCGCCAACTGCTACCTGGCGCTCGAGAACGACCTGGAGATCGTGGCGGTCCTCAACAAGATCGACCTGCCCGCCGCCGATCCCGAGCGCTACGCCGCTGAGATCGAGCAGGTGCTCGGCATTCCGGCCGACCAGATCCTGCGCATTTCCGCCAAGACCGGCGAAGGCGTGCCCGAGCTCCTCGACGCCGTCTGCGAGCGGATTCCGGCGCCGTCGGGCGACGCCGACGCCCCGCTGCAGGCCCTCATCTTCGACAGCCAGTTCGACCAGTACCGCGGCGTGGTCAGCTCAGTGCGAGTGATGAACGGCCGGATGACGAACGGCAGCAAGTTGAAGTTCATGCAGACCGGCGCGCTGCACGACATCATCGAGATCGGAGCGCGTCGCCCTGCACCCACGGCCCTCGCCGAACTCGGCCCCGGCGAGGTCGGCTACCTCATCGCCGGCATCAAAGATGTCGCGGAAGCGCGCTCGGGCGAGACGGTCACCACCGCGGCTCACGGCTCTACCGAGCCGCTGCCCGGCTACCGCGACCCGAAGCCGATGGTGTTCTGCGGGCTCTACCCGATCGACGGCGACGACTTCGAAAACCTGCGCGAGAGCTTGCAGAAGCTGAAGCTCAACGACGCGTCGATTACCTACGAGCCCGAGTCGTCCGGGGCGTTGGGCTTCGGTTTCCGCTGCGGCTTCCTCGGTCTCCTGCACATGGAGATCGTGAAGGAGCGCCTCGAGCGCGAGTTCAACCTGGCGCTCATCGCCACCGCTCCATCGGTGGAGTACCGAGTGCACAAGACCAACGGCGACATCGAGCTCGTCGACAACCCGGCCGACCTGCCGAGCCCGCAATCGATCGATTACATCGAAGAGCCCTACTTCCGGGTGAGCATCATCACGCCGAAGGAGTACACCGGCTCGTTGATGGAGCTGTGCCAGACCCGGCGCGGCGACATGACCAAGCTCGAGTACCTGTCACCCGAGCGCGTCGAACTGCACTACAAGATCCCGCTCGCCGAAGTGGTCGTCGACTTCTTCGACCAGATGAAGAGCCGCTCGCAGGGCTACGCGAGTCTCGACTACGAGCTGAGCGGGTACGAGCGCAGCAACCTCGTGAAGGTCGACCTGCTGCTCAACGCCATCCCGGCCGACGCGTTCAGCACGATCGTGCACCGCGACAAGGCATTCGCCTACGGCAGCCGGATGTGCGAGAAGCTGAAGGAACTGATCCCGCGGCAGATGTTCGACGTGCCGATCCAGGCCGCGATCGGCGGCAAGGTGATCGCCCGCGAGACCGTGAAGGCGAAGCGCAAGGACGTGCTCGCCAAGTGCTACGGCGGCGACATCACCCGCAAGCGCAAGCTGCTCGAGAAGCAGAAAGAGGGCAAGAAGAAGATGAAGTCGATCGGCCGCGTCGAAGTGCCCGGCGACGTCTTCATCTCAGCCCTCAAACTCGACGACTGACTCGGCACCCTCAGGCTCGGTGGATCACCAGGTGTCGCCGACCGCCGCCCACTGAGCGGCCACGGCGGTCGGGTCGAGCTCGGACGGATGGTCCCCGCACACGGCATCCAATTTCGCGGCGATCTCGTCGTCACCCGGCGATTCGTGAGGTTTCGCACTGCACACACCGCGAGTGTAGATAGTTCCCGTGCGCGGCGTCAGGCCTTCGCGTCGGACCAGGCGTGGATGACGCTGGTGTCGCTCACGAACCTGGCCGTGCTGCCTGCGCTCCATCGCCACGCTGCCTCGGCGAGGCACTCGTCGATGCGTCGTGCCATCGACTCTGCCTCGTCCTCGGGCACGTGGACGAGGATCTCGTCGTGCAGACACAGCACGATGCGTGCCCCTGCCGGCGCGCCGTGGGCGCGCACCGTGGCAGCCCACGCCTTGAACAACTCTGCGGCAGCGCCCTGCACCATCGCGTTGCGCGCGAAGCGTCCGCGGGCGGCGATGGCCGAGCGCGGCGCGACGCCATCGTCGTCATCGTCGATCTGCCACATTCGCACCAACCGACCGCCATGGGTTCGGATCGACGCTCCGGCTCGGCCTGCCTCCTCGGCGTCGCGCAGGAAGTTGATGGCGACGGGATACGCGCGCTCCATCGCCCGAAGCGTCTCGCCGGCCGCGCCGGAGGTCTGCCCGTACATTGCGGCCAGCACTGCGATCTTCGCCGTCGCCCGTTCGACACCGAGCCGGGCGGCGACGGGCGCATAGAGATCGTCGTCGGCGGTCGCTTGCACCAGCGCCGGATCGCCTGAGACCACGGCGAGGACGCGTGGCTCGATCTGGCCGAGGTCGGCCCGGACGAAGCAGTAGCCCGGCTCGGCAACGACGGCGGGCCGCATCTCGGCGGGCAGGCTGTGCAGCCCGGCCTGGGCGGTCATGCGACCGGCCCCTCCGTCGCTGCCCGTCCACGCGCCGCGCAGTCGCCCGTCGGCACTGACGTGCTGGTCGAGCCATCCGTAGCCATAGGTGGTCGCCATTCGCTCGGCTTTTCGCCAGCGCAGCAGCGCGTCGACGACGGGGTGCGCGTCGCGGAGCCGCTCGAGGCGCCAGGCGCGAGTGTCGTCGAGGTCGAGCCCGGCGCGGCGGAGCATCGCCTTCACGTCGCCAGGGCTGCGCAGATCGATCGAACCGCCGGCCGGCGCGTGTGCGAGCACGAGCGCGTCACGCTCACGGCGCCGCTCCTCGGCCTCGCGCTCGTCACGCGGTCGCGGCCCGATCACCGACGCGATGATCGACTCGGCGCGTGCCCGATCGATCGGCAGGCCATCGGCCGCGAGTTCGACGCAGAGCAGCTCCGCGGCCGACTCCGCGTGGGTGGTCGACGCGAGGTCGCCGCGCACCTCGATGTGCGCTCGGCGGGCCACCTGGAGTCGACGTGCCTCGATCGCCAGCGCTGCCCAACGCGATCTCCCTGTGGGCGTGCTCGACCACGACCCGGCGATCCAATCCGGTCGGAGGTGTCCGTCGGGTCGCACCGGATCGTCATCGCTGCCTGCGTCGCCGCCGAGCAAGTCGAGTTGGCCGACCGCAGGAATACCCGATGCGGGGAGATCGTGGAGCCAGGCCCACACCCGCGCCGGATCGGCTCGGTGTCCGCCGGCGAGCAGCCGGTGCGCGGCTGCGACGTCCCAGCAGGTGCCGACGCGAACACCGAGCGCGAGAAGCGGTGCCGCGACCGCGTCCGCCGACCACCACACCCACCGGGGCCGCAACGTTGCGTCGATCGCCGCCACGGTGTCGATGTCGACGTCCCAGGTGTCACCCGACTCCAGCGCGAGGCCACACCGCTGCGCATCGCCGACCACGAGGCCAACAGGAGTTGCGCGTCCCACACCGGCCGCAGCGAGCGCGGCGACGGCGTTGTCGATGCGGTCGTCGGATGTGCGGGTGGTCACCTGAACCATCCTGGCACCGGCCCCGGGCGATAGAACGGAGGGCGATGGTCGGGTCGCAGACGTTTCGCTCACTGCGACACGCCAACGCGCGGTGGTTCTTCCTCGGCCTGCTCATCAGCAACGTCGGCACATGGATCCAGTTCACGGCGATGTCCTTGGTCGTCTACCGACTCACCGGGCGCGGTACTGCCGTCGGCATCAACCTCTTCTGCCAGTTCCTCCCGATGCTGTTGCTCGGCGCGTGGGCGGGCGCCGTTGCCGATCGGGTCGACAAGCGCAAGATGGCGCTCGTCACGCAGTCGTTGCTCGGTGTCCAGGCCGTACTGCTCGGTGTGCTCGAGCTCACCGGTGTCGTGACGCTGCCGATCGTCTACGCCCTCTCGCTCGGCCTCGGCATCGTCGGTGCCCTCGACAATCCGGCGCGTCGTGGGTACGTCGTCGAACTCGTCGAGCCGGTCGACATCCCCAACGTGCTGGCGCTCAACACCGCCGTGATGACCGGGTCGCGGATCTTCGGGCCTGCGCTCGCCGCGCTGCTCATCGGCCCGCTCGGTGCGGGCTGGCTGTTCATCATCAACGGCCTGTCGTTCTTCGCCGTGCTGTGGCCGATGGCAGTCGCCGACACGACGACACTGCACAAGTCGCCACCCGCGAAGCGAGGCGGCCAGCCGGTACGCGAAGGACTGCGGTTCATCCGTCGAACCCCGCGTGTGTTCGTCCTCTTCGTCACGTTCACGATCGTCGGGACCTTCGCGTTCAACTACGGCGTATCGCTGCTGAAGATCGCCGACGTTCGCTTCGGTTCTCCCGATCGCTTCGGATGGCTGCTCGCCACCACGAGCATCGGCAGCCTCATCGGATCGCTGTTCACCGCGGGCCGACACCGGGTTGGCAGCAACTACTTCTTCGCGAGTTGTGTGCTGCTCGGCGTGAGTGGTCTGGCGTTGGCCTGGGCACCATCGATCGAGCTGGCCTTCGTGGTAGCGGTGCCACTCGGTGCCGCGGGTGCTGCGCTGATCGCGGCGGTCAACGGGATCACACAGATCGACACGCCGGCCGACATGCGTGGTCGCATGCTCGCCCTCGTCGCAGTGGCCTTCCTCGGCACCACCCCGATCGGCGCACCGATCACGGGATGGGTCGCCGACCACGTGTCGGCGGAGTGGAGCCTCGCCTACGGCAGTGTCATTGCGCTGGCGTGCGCAGCCATCGGTGGCGCGATCCGCTACCGGTCATTTGGGCGTGAGGTTCCACCCGGTGAGCACGAGAGCACCACGTCGATGATCGAACACGCCGACGGTCGCCGTCTCGTTGTAGAACCCTGACGCGGCCTGCACGGGCACGTCGAGGAGGCGTGCAGCGAGCGCGCGGCTGAGGTGGCCGTGTGTGAAAGCCACCACCGGTCGGCCCGAGGCCATGCGTTCGATCTTTGCGATGAACGAGTCGCAGCGCGCCGTGATGGACGTGACGCTCTCGCCGCCCGGGCAGCCATCGGTGAACAGCGACCATCCCGGCTGACGAGCTTCGATCTGCTGCGCGGTGATGCCTTCGAAGTCCCCGTAGTCGACCTCCGACAGCAGATGTGTCTCCTCGGTCGGGAACCCTGGCATCGCGAGCGCAGCGGTCTCCTTCGCACGCATGAGGTCACTCGTGAACACGATCGGTTCGCCTCGATCGCGCAGTAGCCGTTCGAGGAGGCGGGTGAGCTGCGCGCTCTGCGCCCGACCGGCGTCGGTGAGCTCGATGTCGGTGCGGCCGGTGTGGCGACCTTGCGCCGCCCAGGTGGTGGCGCCGTGACGGACGAGCAGCAGCAGTGACGGGCCAGGATGCGACACGAACCCGGACGATAGGTCACGCTGGAGCCGATGCCCCGCACCGTCTTGTGGTTCCGTCGAGACCTACGCGTCCTCGACCATCCAGGGCTCGCCGCCGCGCACGCAGACGGCGACGTGGTGCCCGTGTTCGTGGTCGATCCGAGGTTCCTCCGCACGTCAGGTGCGCCGCGACTCGCGTACCTCGCCGGCCTCCTCAGCGCCCTCGACGCCGACCTCGGTGGCGCACTCGTGGTGCGCCGCGGTGACCCGGTCGACGTGATCCCTGCGCTTGCTGCCGAGGTGGCGGCCGATCAGGTGATCGTCACCCGCGACTATGCGCCCTACGGCCGCGAGCGCGACGCTGCCGTGGCGGAGCGCCTGGCGGCTGACGGGCGCCGGTTGCGTGGGGTCGGCTCGAACTACCTCGTGGATCCCGGCACCGTCACGAAAGCCGACGGCACGCCGTACGCGGTGTTCACCCCGTTCTCGAAAGCCTGGCGTGCGCTGGCTCGAACGGCGATCGAGCGTCGCCCGTTCACGCCTGCGGTGGGGGAGGTGTCGTGGGTGGGAGCGCCTGACGTTGCCTCCGACGAACCGCTTGCTGCGCCGCCCACCGACGTGTCGCTCCCGCCGGCCTCGGCGGCTGCCGCACACGCGCAGTGGGAGGCGTTCCTCGCCGATGGCATCGACCGCTACGACGAGCAGCGCAACTTGCCCGGCGTGGCGGGAACCAGTCGGCTCTCACCTGCGCTGCGCTGGGGAGTGCTGCACCCTGCGCAACTCGCCGACGACCTGCCCGACGACGACAACCGTGCTCGCGATGTCTTCCGCTCCGAACTCGCGTGGCGAGAGTTCTACGCGGATGTGCTCCACCGGCGCCCCGAGACCGCTCGCCAGAACCTCAACCCGAAGATGGACCGGATCGTGGTCGACACCGACACACGAGCGCGTGGCCGCTTCGACGCGTGGGCGGCCGGGCAGACCGGGTATCCCATCGTCGACGCTGGGATGCGCCAGTTGCTCGCGACCGGCTGGATGCACAACCGAGTCCGCATGATCACGGCGAGCTTCCTGGTGAAAGACCTGCACCTCCCCTGGCAGTGGGGTGCCCGTCACTTCATGCGGCACCTCGTCGACGGTGACCTGGCCTCGAACTCGCACGGATGGCAGTGGACCGCAGGTTCCGGCACCGACGCCGCGCCGTACTTCCGGGTGTTCAACCCGACCGGCCAGGGGGAGCGGTTCGACCCCGACGGCGACTTCGTACGTCGCTGGGTTCCCGAGCTCGGCGACCTGGGTGCCACCGCCATCCACCAGCCGGGACTTCGGCGCCCCGACACCTATCCGGCGCCCATCGTCGACCACGCAGCGGAACGCGCCGACGCGCTTGCCAGGTATCAGGCGGTCACCCGCGCCGCTGGGTAGCCTGTGGCGACCAGAGTTCACGAAGGCGACAGCATGTTGGACGAACGCAAGAAGGCGATCCTCAGGGCGGTCGTGCGCGAGTACATCTCCACCGCGCAGCCCGTTGGCTCCACGCACATCGCCAGCGCGCCCGGTGTCGGGGTCAGCTCGGCCACCGTCCGGAACGAGATGGCCGTCCTCGAACAAGAAGGCTTTCTCGCCCAGCCGCACACCTCGGCGGGGCGCATCCCCACCGACAAGGGCTACCGGTTCTTCGTCGACACGATGACCGAGCCCGGCCAACTCGACGAAGGCTCCCAGCAACGGGTGGGCGACTTCTTCGACGCCACCCACGGTCGGCTCGAGGAGATGCTGCACCAGACGTCCAACCTTCTGGCGCAGCTCACCCATCACGCCGCGCTCGTCGTCGGGCCGCCCGGCGACCGAGCCAATGTGCGCTCGGTGCAGGTCGTCGCTCTCAGCGCCCGCGTCGCGGTGGTCGTCGCAGTGCTGTCGAACGGCACGGTCGAGAACGAGACGATCGAACTCGGCGAGGAGGTTTCCGACGTTCGCGTCGCCGCAGCCACTGCACACCTCCAACGCATGCTCACCGGTCGAGTCATCGACGATGTCACGGTCTCGACAAGCGGCGACGCCGAGGTCGACATGATCTGCGATGCGGCCATGGCGTCGCTGCAGCGTGCCTCACATCGCGAGCCGCTGTTCATCGGTGGCACGGCCGGCGTGGCGCAATCGTTCGAGGCGGTCGAGACGGTTCGCAACGTGCTCCATGTGCTCGAGCAGCAGTACGTGATGGTCTCCCTCGTGCGCGACGTGCTCAGCCGGGGACTGTCGGTTGCTATCGGTACCGAGCATGGCGTCGAGCCGCTCGCGGCGTGCTCGGTGGTGGTCGCCCCGGTCGTCGTCGACGGCGAGCACATCGGGTCCGTCGGTGTCCTCGGGCCGACCCGCATGAACTATCCCCAGGCGCTGGCCACGGTCGAGGTGGTCAGCAACCGATTGGGACGACATCTCGGCGATGGCGGAGGCTGACGGCGTGGCCGATTACTACGAGTTGCTGGGTGTCTCGAAGGGGGCCAGCCCGGACGAACTCAAGAAGGCGTATCGCCAGCGGGCCCGCGAACTGCACCCCGACGCGAACCCCGGCGACCAGGCCGCGGAAGACCGGTTCAAGCAGGTGGCGCAGGCCTACGAGGTACTCAGCGATCCGGAGACGCGCGCTCGCTACGACCGCTTCGGCGAAGCCGGCGTTGGCGGCCATGGCGGCGCGAACTTCGGCGACGTGTTCACCGGCGGTGGACTCGGCGATCTGTTCGACGCGTTCTTCGGTGGTGCGGCCGGTGGCGGAGGTCCCTTCGGCGGTCGCGGGCCTGCGGGTCCGCCTCGTGGGCAAGATCTCGAGGTCGTCGCGGACGTGTCGCTCGAACAGGCTGCCTTTGGCGCCACCATGCCGATCAGCGTGCGTACCGCGGTGCGCTGCGACGACTGCCACGGCAGCGGTGCCGCCGAGGGCACCCAGCCGGTCACGTGTTCCGAATGCAATGGCCGTGGCCAGGTGCAACGTGTGCGACAGAGCCTCCTCGGACAGATGGTCACCACGTCGGCGTGCCCCCGCTGCGGTGGCGCCGGACAGGTGATCGCGAGCCCGTGTCGGAGCTGCAACGGTGACGGCCGCATCGTCACCGACAAGACCTATCAGGTCGACATCCCGGCCGGTGTTGACACCGGCTCGACGCTGCGGCTCAGCGGGCGCGGTGCGGTCGGCCCACGCGGCGGTGGGGCAGGCGATCTCTATGTCCACATCCGCGTTGCGGCTGATGAGCGGTTCACACGCGAGGGTGACGATCTCGTGTGCGAGCTCGGCGTGTCGATTGCACAGGCCTCGCTGGGTGCGAAGTTCGTGCTCACCACGCTCGACGGCGACGAGGAGATCGTGGTGCCGCCCGGCACGCAGCCGGGGCGTGAGTTCACGCTGCGGGGAAGGGGTGCCGCTCGTCTCCAGGGCCGCGGTCGCGGTGACCTGCGGGTGCGGATTCGGGTCGATGTGCCCACGAAGTTGTCGGACAACGAGGTCGCGCTGCTGCGTGCCTTTGCTGACGGGCGAGGTGAGGCGGTCATCCACGAACACGGCCTGCTGTCCCGCATAAAGTCAGCTTTCACATGAACCCACTGCTGCGCACGTCTCACGCTCACGTTTTCGTGAAGTCGTTGGCTTCGCCGTCGCTTGCGTTCGAAGACGAGCACCACCTCGACCGTGTGTTGCGCCTCGAGGCCGACGAGCCGATCACGGTGTCCGACGGTACGGGCCGGTGGGCGACCGCTACCTGGACGCGCAAGCGCGGATGTGAGCTGACGAGTCAGGTATTCAGCGAGTCGCGCGACGTCGCGCTCACCGTGGGCTGCGCGATCCCGAAGGGTGACCGCGTCGACCTCGTCGTGCAGAAGCTCACCGAGATCGGTATGGACCGGATCCTGTTCTTCGAATGCGCCCGCTCGGTCGTGCACTGGGACAATGATCGCCGCAGCAAGCAACTCGAGCGACTCAACCGGATCGCGCGCGAGGCGTCGATGCAGTCCCGCCGTCTCTTCATGCCAGCGATCCAGTTCACCTCCTTCGAGCTTGTGATCGAGCAGGCCGGGGTGGCCATCGCCGAGCCGAGCGGCAAGGATCCGCTCGACAAGACGGTCAACACCCTGCTCATCGGGCCCGAGGGCGGGTTCGATTCCGACGAACTCGACTTCGCCGTACCGAAGGTGGCGCTGTCTCGGAACATCCTGCGCGTCGAGACGGCGGCGTTCATGGCGGGCGCCGCGTTGGTGGCGTTGCACATCGTCGACAACGACTGAGCGTCACCGCGCTCTACGGAGCGCGTTGGAAATCCGCCGACCTGGTTGTTTTTCTGCCCCCTCGATGGGACCATCCTCACTGCGAGCGTTCATTCGAGCGCAGAGCGGAGGAGTTGGTGATGCGAGACTTCGACGATGACGTGCAGTCATCGCCCTACAGCCGCAAGGTGGGTGACCGCCTGCGCGTGATCCGGCGGCAGAAGCGCCTGTCGTTGCAGGAAGTGGAAGCCTCCTCGAACGACGAGTTCAAGGCGTCCGTGCTCGGCGCATACGAGCGTGGCGAGCGCGCCATCTCGGTGCCGCGCCTCGAGCGACTGGCGAAGTTCTACAACGTGCCCGTCGACCAGCTCCTGCCACGCGACGACGTATCGCTCCCCAACGAGAACGACCCGGCGGCAGCTCGCAAGATCGCGGTCGATCTGATCAAGCTGTCGCAGCTCAGCGGCCAGCCGTTCGAGATGCTGATTCGGTTCCTGCGAATGATCCAGGTGCAACGCCAGGACTTCAACGGCAAGGTGATCACCGTGCGCGGCGACGACACCCGAGCGATCGCAGCAATGCTCGACGTGCCGGTCGATCAGGTCGGCGAGCGCCTCGACGCCCTGGACCTGCTCTTCCACTACGCCGAATAGTCGGGCCGAATAGTCGGGCCGAAGAGTCGGGCGCGGTAGTAGGGCGCGGTAGTCGGGCGCTCGCCCCGTAGCGTCGTCGACGGTGAGTGAACCGTTCGGCGTCTATCTGCACATCCCTTTCTGCGCTCGTCGCTGCGACTACTGCTCGTTCGCTACGTGGACCGATCGGCACCACCTGCAACTCGACTACCTCGATGCGCTGCGCGCCGATGTGGAGCGATCGGTGCAGCGCCCCGCCACGACGATCTTCGTGGGAGGAGGCACACCATCGCTGGTTGACCCACACGCGCTTGCCGCCGTGATCGCTGCCATCCCGCGAACCGGCGATGCCGAGGTGACGGTGGAATGCAATCCGGACGACGTAACCGACGAGTTGCTGGCGGCGTACGTCGGAGCCGGCGTCGGCCGAGTGAGCATCGGGGTGCAGTCGATGGACCCCGAGGTGCTCGTGATGCTCGGGCGATGGCACCTGCCCGTCAACGTCGAGCGCGCCGTCGAGGCCATCGGACGGAGCGGGCTGCGGACGTGGAACATGGACTTGATCTACGGCGGTGCCGGCGAGTCCGTCGCCCAATGGGAACGCACCGTTCGTGCTGCGCTCGCACTCGACCCTCCCCACGTGTCGGCCTACGCCCTCACGGTCGAACCCGGCACGCCGCTCGCCGAACAGCCGGAACGCCACCCCGATGACGACGACCTCGCCGACAAGTACGAGCTCGTGGACGACTTGCTGCACGCTGCGGGCCTCGGCAACTACGAGGTGAGCAACTGGGCTCGGCCCGGCCATGAGTCGCAGCACAACCGCCTCTACTGGATGCAGGACGACTACCTCGGCTTCGGCTCGGCAGCGCACTCGCACCGCGACGGTCGGCGATGGTGGAACGTCCGCACCCCCGAGCGGTACATCGCCGCCGTGCAGGCGGGGGAGTCGACGGAGGCAGCCGGGGAGACCCTCGATGCCGCGACCCGTCGGATCGAGGGTCTGCAGCTCGCGCTGCGAACTCGTGAGGGTGTGCCCGCCGACGCCATCGACACCCACGATCTCGATGACCTGGTGGAACACGTCGACGATCGTGTGCGACTCACCCGGCGAGGTCGGCTGCTCGCCAACGAGGTGTCCCTGCGCCTTCGGTGACTGGTAGTCTCTCGGCGCTACACGGGCGTGTAGCTCAGTTGGTTAGAGCGCCACCATGACACGGTGGAGGTCCCGGGTTCGAGTCCCGTCACGCCCACGTCATGCTCTCACTCGATCGGATCGAGCACCTCGCATTCGATGCCCTGGTGCGCTGTGGTGCAAGCGATGTGCAGGCCGGTCCCACGGCGAACTCCATCCGTGAGGCCGAGGCCGAGGGCATTCGCAACGTCGGGCTCGGCTACCTGCCGACCTACTGTTCGCACCTGCTGTGCGGCAAGGTGGACGGCGCCGCCGTCCCGGTCGTCTCGCTTCCCGACGGGGCCACGCTGCGCGTCGACGCGGGCTTTGGGTTCTGTCACCCTGCGTTCACAGCCGCGCTGCCCACCTTCGTCGGTCTCACTCGCTCGCTCGGGGTGTCGCTGCTCACGATCTCGCGGTCGTACTCGGCCGGGGTGCTCGGCTGGATGGTCGACCTGCTCGCTGCCGACGGGTTGGTGGCGTTGGGGTTCGCGAACTCCTCGCCGCTCGTCGCGCCGTGGGGTGGAAGCACGCCGATGCTCGGCACCAACCCATTGGCGTTCGCTGCGCCGCGCGACGGACATCGGCCGCTCGTCATCGACATGGCGACCAGCGCGACCGCATGGGTCAACATCCGCAAGGCCGCCGACGAAGGAAGGGAAATCCCGCTCGGATGGGGGATCGACCTCGACGGACAGCCGACGACCGATCCGCAACGCGCGCTCGACGGCACGGTCGCACCGCTCGGTGGGGCGAAGGGTTTCGGCCTCGGCCTGATGGTGGAGATCCTCGCTGCCGGACTGAGCGGTGGCAATTGGGGGATCGAGTCCTCCTCGTTCGGCGACGACGTCGGCGGCCCGCCCGGTGTCGGTCAGACGTTCATCGCCATCGACCCGACTCGCGGCGGCAACCCCTTTGCCCAACGGCTCGAACAGCTCGTCGGCACCATGGTCGCGGAACCCGGTGTGCGGATGCCGGGTGACCGCCGCAACGATGCACGACGTCGTGCCGAGCAGTCGGGTGTCGACGTACCCGACGAGCTGGTGCAGACGATCGAAGCACTGGGTCGTGGCTGAGGGCGCCGAGCCCGAGGCGATCGCGACGCTCCTGGTCGAGCATGGGCTCGCCGGCGATGCGCACAACGTCGAACTCGAGCTCCTCGCCGGCGGATATCGCAACCGGGTGTACCGGTGGCGGCGCTCGCGGCCAGTCCCCGACGCGGTGGTGAAGGTGTTCGTCGAGTCACCCGAGAACCCGCTGTTCCCCACGCTGCCCGACCACGAGTCGGCGGCGCTGTCGTTGCTCGTCGGCACGGGACTCGCGCCCGAGCCGATCGCCACCGCATCCGATCCACGCATCGGTGATGTCCTCGTCTACGAGATGGTCGAGGGCGACATGTGGGCTACCGACACGCGTGCGGTCGGTCGGCTGTTGCGGGGCGTGCACGCGGTTGATCCCACGTCGTCGGGGTTCGCGTTTCGGACACTGGTGTCGTCACCGGATGAGATCGCAGTGCAGACCATCGCGATGCTCGAACGCGCCGACGCCGACCCGCTCGTCGAACGAACTCGGACGTTGGTCGAGCGGCTGCGTGCAGCAGCGCCCCGGGTGGCCGGACCGTCGTGCCTGGTGCACACCGATCCCGGGCCCGGCAACGTGATCGTGGCATCCGACGGGCCGCGCCTGATCGACTGGCAGTGCCCAGGGCTCGGTGATCCCGTGGAAGACCTGGCGGGTTTCGCGTCGCCCGCGATCCACATCCTGTACGGCCTCGACCCACTCGGTCCGGACGACGTGGCTGACCTGCTGAACGGCTATGACGACGCTGCTCTCGGGAACGATTCGGCTCGAAGCGCCACATCTCGATTCGCCGCGCTCGCGCCGCTGTTCTCGGCGCGCCTCGCCGGCTACTGCGCCTATCGGATGACAGCCCTCGCGCACACCGAGCCGGACATCGCCTCGCGGTACCGTCGCGCGCTGCACGCCGAGCTCGACTACCTGGACGGTTGACATGACCACGCCGACGACAGACCCCAAGATCATCTCGATGCACATCCATTCGTTCAGCCTGCGATTCCGGCTGAAGCATCACCCCGGGTTCGACGTATTCGCCTACATCGACACGGCTGCCGACGAGGGATTCACCGGCGTCAACATCTCGGCGAACGGCCCGGGTTATCGCGACCTGGGCGGCACCACCGACTCGCACTTCGCAGCGGTTCGCGACCATCTCCAGGCCCGCTCGATGCGCTGCGAGATCGACACCAGCGACACGCGGCTCGACAACATGACCACGATGCTCGGTGTTGCGTCGGCGCTCGGCGCCGACCGGCTTCGCACGTACACGAAGTACCAGGGCGCGCTCGAGGATCTCATCGAGTGGACGATCCGCGACCTGCGTGCGGTCGCGCCGGTGGCGGCGGACCTGGGCATCGTGGTGGTGCTCGAGAACCACGAGGACTTCCAAGGCGCCGTCATCGCACGAATCTTGGAGACCGTCGATCATCCCAACATCCGTGCCCTCTACGACTACGGCAACTCGCAGATGGTCGGCGAAGACCCGCTCGATGCGTTGCGTGCCATGCAACCGTTCGTCACGACCGTGCACATGAAGGACCACGTGATCGTCACCGACGATGAGGGCACGATCGTGCAAGGCGTGCCGATCGGCGATGGACTCCTGCCCATCTCCGAGCAAACGGAGCTGCTCTACACAGGCGGGCTCCGGCGATTCTGCTTCGAGAACGTGTGGGGGTACCACGCGCCGGTCACGGTGCCCGTCAGCGAACTACCGACGTCGCCCTCGTTCAGCCGACACCATCACCACGCCCGCCTCGACGGTCGCACGCTCGATCCGTCGACCGCCGTCGAGCTCGAGTGGACCG
Source organism: Ilumatobacteraceae bacterium (assembly GCA_049318665.1). Classification (GTDB taxonomy): domain Bacteria; phylum Actinomycetota; class Acidimicrobiia; order Acidimicrobiales; family Ilumatobacteraceae; genus VFMC01. Next base: position 14,433 of record JBMOFX010000028.1, read on the forward strand.
CGTTCCGCTCGGCCTGGGACTGGTTGCGCACCGACCTCACCGAGCACGGGTTCACCATCGCCCCCGAGTGATCGGCTCACCCCGGTCGCCCGGTCGTCCACCAATCACTCTGGTTGCAGAAAACGACGAATTTCCGCGCTTTCTGCAACCAGAGTTGTGGTGCGGTGGTCGGTGTGGGCAGGGCAGACTGCGGGGTGCCCATCGTTCTTGCTCTCGGGTCGGCGCTGATCTACGGCGTGGCCGACTGGTGCGGAGGGCGCGCGAGCAGGTTCCACCCGAGCGCCGTCGTCACGGTCGTCGGCCAGACCGTGAGCCTCGTCCTCATCGTCGTCGCCACCGCCGTGATGGGCACGGCCGCGCCGGACGGAGCGACGTTCGCGTGGGGCTTCGTCGGTGGCCTTGCCGGTGCGGTGGGCCTCGCCAGCCTCTATCACGCGTTCGCTCACGGTGCGATGACGGTGGTGGCCCCGATCAGCGCCGTCGTTGGGGCGGTGCTCCCCGTGGCGGTCGGCCTCGCCCAGGGCGAGCGGCCGCAGACGATCGCCTACGTCGGCATCGTGCTCGCGATCGTCGCGGTCGCACTGATCAGCGGTGCCATCGGCACCCACGACCGTCCCACCCCCGTGCTAATCATGGGTTTCGCCGTGCTGGCGGGCGCTGGCTTCGGGCTGCTGTTCGTCGCACTCGACCAGACCGATCCCGATTCCGGACTGTGGCCGCTGCTCGCCGCCCGGGTGGCATCGGTGCCGTTCCTGCTGGTGCTCTGCGTGGTGCTGCGCGCCCGCCCCGGCGCCGCCCGCCGCATGCTCGGCATCGCCGTCGTCGCCGGGGCGCTCGACATGGCGGCCAACGTGCTCTACCTCGAGGCGGTACGCAAAGGCCTGCTGTCGCTGGTGGCCGTCGTCAGTTCGCTGTACCCGGCGAGCACCGTGGGTCTCGCATTCGGCGTCGACGGTGAGCGCGTGAACCGCTGGCAAGCGCTGGGCATGGTGATGGCCGGCGTCGCTCTGGTGTGCGTCACCCTCGGCCGAGCCTGAGCAACGGAGCGCCGACCCGGCGACGTGACAACGCAGCTCTCGTGATCCGCTACCGCGCCAGCGCGTCGTTCCAACGAGCCGTGTCGAGTTCGGTGAGGCCGCGTGCCATCGAGGCGAGTGCGATCGCGTCGGTCGGTGCGAGGTCGGGTATGCGTACCGAATCGGTGGCGCCGGCGAGCAGCAGTCGGGCGGTGCACACCCCGGCGCGGCGCTGCCACGGTGACTGCGAGATCGTGACGCTCTGGATGCGGCTCACCGGAACGGCGCGGAGGTGCTCGATGAGCACACCGCAGCGCGCCAACAGCACCCCGTCGTGCACGGCGTGGCCGAGCCGGTCGTACCACGCCCGCCCCCACCGCGAGGCGATCAGCAGCGACACGGTGGCAGCGAGCGCGCAGACCCCGAGCGCGACCACGGGCTCTGCATCGTTGACCGCCGTAGAGATCAGGGCGGCGGCGACGGCGGGCACGCCCAGCCCGACGACGCGACGTCTGATGGCCCGGCGGCGGGCGGCGAGCGGATGGGTCGTCACGCCGAGCGACAGCGACGGCCGTTCGAGCACGAGGCCGACGAGGTCGTCGATCGTCCGCTGGGGGCCGATGGGCACCGCTACGCCCGCCGGGTACTGAGTGGTGGTGCCGCCCGATGCGGTGCGCACATCGAGCGATGCCAGGCGCAGCCAGCGACGTGGCATGGTGGCGGAGCGGTGGACGAGTTGCACCCGTGGCAGTGGCAGCACCGAGGTGCGGGTGTCGAGCAGGCCGCGTCGGGCGATGAGGTCGTTGCCTGAGCGGCCGAGTTCGTAGCCGTGGCAGCGGAACACCATCACACCCCCGGCGATGATCGGCCAGAGCACCACGACGCCGACAACGAGTACCACGACGGGAATGCGATTCGGCTGAATGCTCGTCTCGCCTCCGAGGCGGAGCAGGTCGGCAGCCTGGAACGCGACCGACATGACGAGGGCTGGCACCAGCAGCAGCGGTGCGCCCGTGAGACCAGCCACCACCAACTGCTTGGTGCCGAGCCGCAGCAGGGGCGAGAACGGCGGCGGGGGAACGTCGGCCGCAGCGACCGCCGAGGTCTCGTCGGTGGCCACAGGATCGGTCGATCCTGCGGCCACCCGTCGTCGGCCGCGTTCGAGAGCGTCGCGGAGTCGTTCGGCCTCGGCTACCGGCAGGGCGTCGAGTTCCACCCGTGTCCCCGCCAGGCCCGTGCCCGCCAGCTCGATCCGCACCGCAGCCAAGTCGGTGGCGCGATGGCGAAGGTTGCGCACGACGTCGACCTGCTGCACGCGAGCGGGTGACACCACCCGCACCGACTTGTTCAGCACACCCGACCACACGACGAGTTCCTCGCGATCGAGGGTGTAGCGGGTGGAGCGGGCGCGCAGCGCAGTGGTCACCAGTGCCAGTGCCAGCCCGACCACAAGGATCGGTCCGACGATGCGCCAGTTCGCCAGCAGCACGAGGATCAGGGGAACGGTCGCCTGGCGTAGCACCGGCGCCAGCGAAAGGATCGGCGACAGTGGATGGAGGCGCATCGCGTCAGCCGGGGGAGCGAGCGGTCGGGCGTTGTCCATGTGGCGCGCTCGCTCAGGCGCCGTCGTCGCGGCCGGCGCGCCGCAGCAGCATTCGGCGGACCGTCTCGGCGTCGTCGACAGCGATGCCGGGCAACGTGCCGAGCGAGTTCGCCGACGCGGTCCGCAGGGCCAGCGACACCACGCCGAACCGGCGCTGCAGCGGCCCGTGCTCGACCTCGACCT
>JBMOFX010000029.1:0-17170 GCA_049318665.1 Ilumatobacteraceae bacterium
TCGTGGGCGAGCCACATCTCGCTGTTGCAGTAGACGAAGCCGTTGCCCTCGGTGCCTGCGTAGTACTCGTGCACCACCGGGCCGAACCATTCGATGATCTGCTTCTTCACCGGAATCGGACACGGCGCAGCAGCGTGGATGACGCACTGCAGCGACGACACGTCGTACTTGGCGCGCGTCTCGGGGGGCAGCTTGAGCATCCTGACGAACATCGTCGGCACCACTTGACTCGTCGTGATCTGATGGCGCTCGACGGCGGCGAGGTAGCCCTCCGCGTCGAAGTGCTCCATCGCCACGACGGTGCACCCGATGGCCTGCGCCGACATCGAAAAGCGCAGCGGTGCTGCGTGGTAGAAGGGCGCTGGCGAGAGATAGACGCTCTCCTGCGTGACCCCGAAGAGCATCTGCAGCAGACCAGCAACGGCGCCCGCCGTTTCGTCGAGGGGCGTCGGTACGAACGGTCGCGTCACACCTTTCGGCTTGCCCGTGGTGCCGGACGAATAGAGCATGTCGGTGCCAGCGACGCGCTCCTCATCGAGCGGAGTTGTGGGTTGTGCAGCAATTGCTTGCTCGTAGCTCTCGTAGCCGTCGATGATCCCGTCGAGCATCAGGCGGAGCTGCACGTTCGGCGTGTCGGCGACGATTTCGGCGGCTTGGTCGGCCTTGTAGTGCGACGTGATGAAGACCTTCGCCTCGGAGTCGTTGAGGATGTAGGCGAGTTCACCACTGGTGAGCCGGCTCGAACACGCGGTGTAGACGGCGCCTGCGTAGTGGCAACCCCACAGGATCTCGAAGTAGCGGTCGTGGTTCTCCATGCAGATCGATACGTGATCGCCTGGCTGCACGCCTGCGGCCCGGAGCAGGTGGCTGACGCGATTGGCGCCGGCGTCGAGCTCGCCGAAGGTCTGGGTGAAGCCGGAGCCGGTCATCACGAGGGCGGGCTTGTCCGCAAGGGAAGAAAGGTGAGCACCCGGGTACATGGCCCTCGAAGGTAGCCGCCCACCTCACCGCTGCAGGTACCGTGCCCGCATGGAGGGTGCGGCGCATCCGGCGGTTCGGTTCGCCGACCTGGTCAGCGGCCCGCCGCCGCGCCTCGAGCTCGATCATGCGTGTGCGTTGATGGCGGGGGCGTTCACCGGCGTCGATCGCACCGTCCAGGTGCGAAACGAGCTCGACGCGCTGGCGTCGGGAGTGACCCAGCCGTCCCTCGAGGGCGTGCTCGGCGCGATGTACGGCAACCTCACCGGCAACCGTGAGCACTACTACGACCCGCGCAACTCCTTCATCGACGAGGTGCTGCGCCGCGGTGTCGGACTCCCGATCACCCTCTCGGTCATCGCGATCGAGGTGGGGCGCCGCGTCGGAGCGCCGCTCGTCGGCGTCGGATTGCCCGGCCACTTCCTCGTGCGTGAGCAGGGTCGCGACGTGTACGGCGACCCGTTCCACGATGGCATGCGGTACGACCGAGCAGGCGTGGTGTCGGCCTGGGAGCGTCTCGTGGGTGATGGCACCCCCTTCGACGAGCTCCACCTCACCCCGGTGAGTGAGCGCACGATCCTCATCCGGATGCTCAACAACCTGAGGGCGCTCTACCTCCCGAAGAACGAGGCGAACTCGTCGTACGCCCTCGCGATCATGCGAGGTGGCTTCTCGGAGTTGGCGCACGAGAGTCCGCAACACGCTCGTTGGGTGCGGTCGCTGAACTGAGGGGCCATACTCGCCCGATGATCGATCCCGCCATCAAACGATGTCTCGGGCAGATGATGAAGGGCGTCGAGGTCGTCGGTGCCCACCACGACGGGCTGACCCGGGCGTACTGCAGCCACTGGGTGACGCAGGTGAGCTTCGAGGAGCCGATCGTGATGGCGAGCGTGTCACCGAAGCACGACACCCATCCGTTGATCGTGGCGAGCGGCGAGTTCAGCGTGTCGATCCTCGCCGGCGACCAGGTCGGCATCGGCCAGTACTTCAGTTATCCCGGTCGAAAGTTCCGCTACATCGCAAGCGAGTACCTCACGACGATCCCGGGAACCGAGTTACCGATCGTGCCCGACTGCATTGCGTGGCTGCGCTGCGAGGTCTTCGAGCGCAAGCCGATGTTCGATCACGAGTTGTTCTTCGCTCGAGTGGTCGAGGTGGGTCCGGGACGATTGAAGGATCCGCCACTGCTGTACAGCAGCCGTCTCGGTTGGCGGATCACCGGGGACAAGGCTCGCGAGCCCGGCACGAGCATCCGTGATGCACTCCTCGAACGTCTCGCTGCCGCGGGATTCGATGCCACCCCCGACGCAGGAGACGACGAATGACCGACCTCACCGCAGGTGCCCCGATCGAGCCGCTCCGTCATCCCGTCGGGCATGGCACCACGGTCATCGTCGATACCGCGAGGAGCGACCGCACCCTCGGGGTCGACCTCTGGTACCCCAGCCTGCGCCCCGGCGACGCGCCGCCCACCCGGTACGAGTTGTTCCCCGGGGTGTCGTTCCGTTCGGCTGCGGCGCACGAAGGTGCCCCGGCGGGGCCCGGACGGTTTCCGTTGATCGTGTTCTCCCACGGCCGCACCGGCATGCGGTTCGCGTATTCGTTGCTCTGTGAAGCGCTCGCCGCCCGAGGCGCCGTCGTGGTGTCGGCCGACCACCCCGGCGACGCGCTGGCCGATTGGCTGATGGGCACCCACGTCGACGACCGGACCAATGAGACGAATCGCGTCGGAGATGCCCACGCCCTCATGCACGCTCTGTTGCATGGCGACGATGCCATTGCCGTCGACGTGCTCAACGCGATCGACGGAGATCGCGTCGTGCTCGCTGGTCATTCGTACGGTGCGTACACGGCACTGGCAACGGCCGCCGGTGCACGCGGTGTCGAACCGCACGATCGCGTCCGGGCGCTCGCCCTCTACCAGCCGTACACACGGATGATGAGCGATGGGCTCCTCGGTCGAGTTCGTCAGCCGGTCTTCATGGCGGTCGGCGGTCGCGATGCATCCACTCCGCCAGCGACCGACGCTGACCGCCCCTGGGCGTTGCTGCGCGGTCGTCCACTCTGGCGTCTCGACATCGCCGATGCCGGCCATCAGGCGGCGAGCGACATCGCGTTGTATGCCCAGTTGGCCCCTCAGGTCGAAGGACTGCCCGACATCGTCCACGACTACCTGCGTGTCACCGCCGCTGATACGAGTGCGGCCGATACCGCTGCCGCCGGCATGCCCCCGTGGCGCGACACGGTGCGCTCGCAGGTTGCGGCGACCTGGGCGTTTCTCGTCGAAGCGCTCTCGCTCGACGAGGATCCGGTCACGCTCGACCTTCCGCCCGGCACCACACTGTCGGTTCGCTGAGGGTTCGCTGACGGTTCGCTCACCGGGCCGACGCTGTGACGAACCTGACACGTCGAGCCGGACGCAGGGTTGGGCACTCGTTGCAGCGCGCCACTAACGTCGCCGCAGGTTGATCGGCGCCTGCCGATCGGGTCGACATCAGGGGAGTCCGTCACATGACCGTCACCGCATCCGTCCTCACTGCCGACGAGCAGCGCGTCAGCGATCTCGTCGATCAGCTCCTCGAGGAGTTTCCGCCGAAGCAGACGTCGCCCGTCGATTTCCTCGGCGCGCAATACGACAAGGGCCTCGCGTGGGTGCACTTCCCCGAGGGTCTCGGTGGCCTGGGCCTCAACCCGAAGCTGCAGAAGGTGATCAACGAACGGGTCTACGCCGAAGGCGCCCCCAACCCGATGTACCGCAATCCGATCGGCCACGGCATGACCGGCCCGACGGTGGCCGTGTGGGGCAGCCAGGAGCAGAAGGAGCGCTACCTGCGCCCGCTGTTCACTGGTGAAGAGATCTGGTGCCAGCTGTTCAGCGAGCCGGGCGCCGGTTCCGACTTCGCAGGGCTGTCGTCGCGCGGTGTTCGCGATGGCGAGGAGTGGATCGTCAACGGCCAGAAGGTGTGGACCACGCTCGGCCACCTGTCGCGCTTCGGTCTGCTCGTGGTGCGCACTGACACCGAGGCCGTGAAGCACGCCGGCCTCACGGCGTTCGTTGTCGACATGCACGCCCCCGGCGTCGAGGTCCGGCCGCTGCGTCAGATGACCGGCGAAGCCGAGTTCAACGAGGTGTACTTCACCGACGCCCGCATCCCCAACAGCGAGATCCTCGGCAACCCCGGTGACGGGTGGCGCGTCGCACTCACCACGCTGATGAACGAGCGGGTGTCGATCGGTGGGTCGATCCCGCAGAAGGGTTCGGGCACGATCTCGTCGCTCACCTCCACGTGGAAGAACCTCCCCGAGGAGCGCAAGGACGCAGCGTCGCTCGACGACGTGATGAAGCTGTGGAGCCGCGCCGAGGTGCTGCGGCTCACCAACATCCGCGCCAACCAGATGCGCAAGATGGGTGACCCGGGCCCCGAAGGTTCGATCGGCAAGATGGCGTCGGCCAACCTCAACAAGGACATCTACGAAAAGGTGATGGACCTGCTGGGTGCAGAGGGAATGCTGTACGGCAGCTACGAGATGGTTCGCCCCGAGACCGCCATGGGATTCGACACGTTGCAGAAGGCCTTCCTTCGCAGCCGTGCCAACTCGATCGAGGGTGGCACCACGGAAGTGATGCTCAACATCCTCGGCGAGCGCGTCCTCGGCCTCCCGGGCGACGTGCGAGTCGATCGCGACAAGCCGTGGAGCCAGGTTCCCCGCAACTGAGGACGCTCAGCTGCCGGTGTGCAACAGCACACCGAGAAACAGCGCAGCCACTGACGCCAGCGCACCGACGGCTCCGCCGATCGCAACCGCGCCACGAGACCGCCCGATCGAGTGGACGGCGGCTGCGCCCGCGGCCGTGAGCGACACCACGATCTTCACGAAGACCGTCACCTGGTAGGCGGTGCTCGTCTCGGCGACGTCGAGTGCGACCAAGCTCCATACCCCGGTGACCACGAGGACCGCGAATGCCGGCCAGGCGACCTTGGCGAACGCACGGGCCACTGCACGGGTGACGGTGGGTGCGTCGCGACGCAGCACTGGGACGACGCCGGCGAGGGCGATCTGGCCGCCGACCCACACCGATGCGGCGAGCACGTGAAGGAACAGCCGGATGGTGGCAGCGGTGGGCGACAGCATCGTCAGGACGTGCGCAGTGCGGCCAGCACATCGCTCGCGGCGAGACGGTGATCGTCGAAACTGGCCGTGGATGCCGGGTCACCTCCGAGCAGCGTGACCGCAGCGGTGCCGATGGCACTCTGCAGCTCACGGATGTTTCGCGGCGGCGGGAAGTACTCGTCCTCGTCGGTGACGTTGACGAGCTCGATGCCATGTCGTGGCGCGAGTCGGTCGAGTACGGCGCTGACCAGTTCTTCCGGAGCCGACGCGCCAGCGGTGACACCCACCGTGCCGGTGAGGTCGTTGGGCAGTTCACCGGCGTGATTGATCCGGTAGACCCGCGCTGCCCCCGCTTGCACTCCGAGCCGCTCGAGTGCACGCGTGTTGGACGAGTTGGCCGAGCCGATCACCACGATGGCGTCGCAGCGTGACGCCATCGCCATCAGGGCGGATTGGCGGTTGGTGGTGGCGAAGCAGAGGTCGCTTCGCCCCGGCATCCATGCGCCCGGATACCGAACCTTCACCGCCTCGGCGACGTCGTGCCAGTCGCGATGCGACAGCGTCGTCTGCGCGAGGAGGGCGACGGGTTCGTCGAAGTCGGGGAGGGCCTCGACTTCTGCAATCGACTCGACGCGGCTGATCGCGCTCGGCGCGACCGCCATCGTGCCGACGGCCTCCTCGTGGCCTTCGTGCCCGACGTAGACGATGCGATAGCCCTTCTTGGCCCGAACCTTCACCTCGTGGTGAACCTTGGTGACCAGCGGGCACACCGAGTCGACCACGTAGCTGCCACGAGCCCGGGCGGCGACAACGACGTCGGGCGCGGAGCCGTGGGCGGACAGCATGATCGGGCAACCTTCGGGCACCTCGGTGACGTCGTCGACGAAGATCACACCGAGCGCCTCGAAGCGCTCGACGACGATGCGGTTGTGCACGATCTCGTGGTAGCAGTACACGGGCGCCGGGAATGTGCGCACCATCCAGGCCAGTGCCTTGATCGCCATCTCGACGCCTGCACAGAATCCACGCGGTTCGGCGAGCAGCACCCGGTCGACGTCCACGTCCCGCAGGCTACCGGCGGCCGGATGAGGCCCGCCGGTAGCCTGACAGGCCATGCCATCCGCCTCCGCGCCCGTCGTCGTATCCGTCGTCACGGGTTCCGTCGCGGATGCGGCCGGGCTCGTGCCCGGCGATGAGGTCGTGACGGTCAACGGGCAGGTACCGCGCGACATCATCGAATGGCGGTTCCTGGTCGACGAGCCCGAGGTCGAGCTCGAGCTCCGGCGCAACGGGATCGAACAGACCGTCCGCATCGACAAGCGCGCCGGCGAACCCCTCGGCGTCGAGGTGTCGAGTGCGGTGTTCGACCGGGTGCGCACGTGCGACAACCACTGCGAGTTCTGCTTCATCTACCAGCTGCCGAAGGGCATGCGCCGCAGTCTGTACCTGAAGGACGACGACTACCGCCTGAGCTTCCTGTACGGCAACTTCACCACGCTCACGCGATTCACCGAAGCCGACCTCGAACGGATCGTCACCGAGCGGTTGTCGCCGCTCAACGTGAGCATCCACGCCACCGATCCGGTGTTGCGATCGAGAATGCTGAAGAACCCGCGTGGTGGGATGAGCCTGCGGTGGCTGCGAGCGCTCCTCGACCACGGCATCGCGGTCCGGGGCCAAATCGTGCTGTGTCCGGGTGTGAATGATGGTGCAGCCCTCGACCGGACCTTCGCCGATGTACTCGACCGGTATCCCGAGCTCGAATCGGTGGCGGTCGTGCCGCTCGGGCTCAGTCGGTACAACGCCGAGTCCGCGATGCGGCTCCACACCCGCGAGGAGGCCGAAGCCGTCGTCGATGCGATCCACGACTGGCAGGACGTGTTCCTCCGCGTGCTCGGTCGACGGATGGTGTTCGCTGCCGACGAGTACTACCTCATGACCGGCCGACCGTTCCCGGATGCCGACGCGTACGAGGACTTCTCGATGCACGAGGACGGCATCGGCATGGCACGAACCTTCGAGCGCGAGTTCAGCGGCATCACCTTGGAGGCGACGGGCCCGCGCAGCGGCTTCTTCGCGGCCGTCGATGGTGCGGCCAACCCTGCCGCCTACACCGGTTTGCGCGCCACCGCCGCGACCGGCCAGGTCACGACGCTCACGCTGTCACCCCGTCGCAACGCGCCGGTCGGCGTGCTCACCGGCGAGTTCGGTGCCCAGGTGATCGGCCCGCTGATCAGCAGCCTGCGCCGCCCCGACGTTCGAGTCATCGCAGTGCGCAACGACTTCTTCGGCGGCAATACGGCTGTCACGGGCTTGATGGTCGGTGCCGACCTGGCACGCGTGCTCGCCGACGAACCGGCCGGCCATCGCTACCTGTTGCCCGACGTGTGCCTGTCGGAGGGACGATTCCTCGACGGCACCACGCCCGCCGACCTGCCGCGACCCGTCGAGATCGTTCCCACCGACGGCCTCGCCCTCCGCGCCGCATTGGAGCCTGTATGAGCATCGACCACGACTCTGTCACCGACGACCTGCCGACGGTCGTCATCGTCGGCCGCCCGAACGTGGGCAAGAGCACCCTGTTCAACCGCATCATCGGCGAGCAGGTGGCGATCGTGGAAGACCGCCCCGGCGTCACGCGTGACCGCAAGGAAGCCGAGGGCGAATGGCTCGGTCACCGCTTCCGGCTGGTCGACACCGGCGGTTGGCTGCCCGGTGGTGACGCGCTCGACGAGAAGGTGAGCCGCCAGGTGGAGGCGGCGGTCCGCAAGGCCGATGTCGTGCTTTTCGTCGTCGATGCGTCCGTCGGCATCACCGACGACGATCTGGTTATCGGCAACTGGTTGCGCAAGACGCAGCGCTCGATCCTCGTCGTGGCGAACAAGGCCGACAACGAACGTCGAGAAGCCGACCGATGGGAGTTCCTGTCGCTCGGTCTCGGCGACCCGCACGCGGTGAGCGCGCTGCACGGGCGCCGAGCTGGCGATCTGCTCGACGAGATCATCGCCCTGGCACCCGGCCCGGATCCGGTGGACGAGCCCGACCGTTTCGGTGACGCGCCGCTGTGGAACCCGACGGATGCGGCGCCGCCGCGTGTGGCCATCGTCGGTCGGCCGAACGTGGGCAAGAGCACGCTGTTCAACCGGCTGGTGGGGGAAGATCGATCCGTCGTGCACGACATGCCGGGCACGACTCGCGACGCGATCGACACCCTGGTCGAGACGCCTGACGGCCCCATGGTGTTCGTCGATACCGCCGGCATGCGAAAGCGCGGCAAGATCGACGAGGCCGCCGAGTACTACTCGATGGTGCGCGCCTTGCGTGCGATCGACGATGCCGACATCGCGCTCCTCGTCATCGACGCGACCGAGGGTGTGACGGGCCAAGATCAACGCCTGGCCGAGCGCGTCGACGCCTCCGGGTGCCCGATCGTGGTGATGCTCAACAAGTGGGAGTTGATCGACGACGCCGAACACCGCCTCGAGATCCAGGCCGACGTCCAACGCAAGCTCGGTTTCATCGGTGACGCGCCGATCGTGAAGATCTCGGCCCTCACCGGGAAGGGCGTGCACAAGCTGCGGCCGCTGCTCCAAGACGCCATCACGCAGTACCACCGCCGCGTGCCCACGCGCGATGTCAACAAGGTGATCGCGGCAGCCCAGCAGAAGCAGCCTGCAGGCCACGGGCTCAAGGTGCTGTACGCGCTGCAGGGCGCCACCGACCCGCCGACGTTCACGCTGTTCGTCAACCGCGAACTGCCGCCCACGTACCTGCGGTACCTCGAGCGCTCGATCCGCGAGGCGTTCGAATTCGGCAACACGCCCATCAAGATCCGGGTGAGGACGCGAACCGACTGATGCCGTGGTGTGAGGACTGCGCGAAGTACTGGGCGCCATCGTCGATGCGAGACGATGGCGCCTGCCCCACCTGCGAGCGGGTACTCGAAGCGCCGATGGCCGCGTCGACGGTCACGTCGAAAGCGACGCCGAAAGTGACGGCGAAGACCGTCGATGTGAAGCGGCTCGCCGCCGGGGAAGACGGCGACCTCGACGACGTCAAAGCTCCCTGGCACTTCAAGTTGCTGATGGTTCTGCTCGTGATCTACCTCGGATGGCGGCTCATCGATCTCGTCATCTGAGGAGGCCCCCGGTAGCATGGCGGCTCCGCAAGACGGAGTACATCGAACGGGCTGTAGCGCAGCTTGGTTAGCGCACTTGTCTGGGGGACAAGGGGTCGGGAGTTCAAATCTCCCCAGCCCGACGGAAGAAGGAACTGTTCAGAGCCGGCCCGTGAGGGCCGGCTCTGTTCGTTCCCGGGCGAGGTGCTTGTCATGCCGCCTGCATTCCGGACGATCGGTTCACATGTCTCGACCGGCGCTGTGCGAAGAACACGTTGATCTCCTCAAGATGCTCTCAAGTTGGCCGCAGCGCGTCGAGGTTCACGGATCTTGACGCGATTTCTGCTCTCCGCGGGCCTACAACCATCCGAGGAGTCCCAGGAGGTGATGACGACGATGACCAAGCGACATGCGAAGCGACACAACAACGACAGCGGTTTCACGCTGATCGAGGTGATGGGAGCGGTGATTCTCCTCGGCCTCATCATGGCGTCGATCACCGCTGCCGTGACGGTGGTCGTTCGTCAGAGTTACGCCTCGAGCGGTCGGATCAACAACGCGATTGCAGAGCAGAGCCTCGGCCAGTGGCTGACGCCTGACCTGGCGTCGGCCACCGGTGACACCGACGTGTCGCCAGGAGCGTCGGCTTGCTTCACCGCCTGCCCGGCCGACGTCGAGAACGGCGGCTCGAACGTGATGCTGTTCACCTGGTCGACCCAGTCCGGAGACGGGAACGGCTGGATCGAGGTGAAGACCCGGGTGTCGTACCGGTATATCCAGTCCGGATCCACCTACAGCCTCGTGCGCGTCCAGTGCGTGCTGGAGGGCACCAAGCCACAGGCATGCACGCAGAACCGAGCGCTGCGGAACATCCCACCGCCACCCGTACCGGCTGATTACGTCGCTGGGACGACACCCGTCACCTGGGTCGTGCAGGTGTCGGATCCGCTGCCGCCGACCATGTTCGATCCAGACGGTGCGCCGGCTCTCAACAACCCGAAGAACGCGCGCCGAGTGTCGATCGCGATCGATGGCGGTGGCGGCTCGACATCCGGCGCGATGGCTGGTGGTGGCGCCGAGCAGCTCGTGTTCACCGCAGGTGGCACCGAGCGCCTCGTCATCGGCGTGAACAGCATCGTCAACGCCCCGACCCTCACGCAGGCACGTTCGCGTTGCGGCGGCAACTTCGGTGTCGTGGTCGATACGTCCGCATCGATCGGCACCGCCGCCATGACCCAGGTCAGGACCGGACTCAAGTCGCTCATCGATGCCTTCACCGGTACACCGATCAAGCTGCAGATGGTCCAGTTCAACCAGCGGTCGAACTCGGTCGGTGTGGGTGCTGGCTGGGCGAAGTACTACGACATGTCGAGCCCCACCGACGTGACCAACCTCAAGTTGGGTGTGGACGCGCTGGTGACCAACGGTGCGACCAACTGGGAGGACGGACTCTTCCGGCTGTTCTACAACACCGACGGCACGCTGCAATCGACACTGCCCGAGACGGTGCTGTTCTTCACCGACGGTGTGCCGACCTGGAGTCGGTTCGAGATCACGAGTGCTGCCACGACGGCCCCGGCGCCACGGTGGACACCCGACACCTACCCGACCCGCACCGAGTCGCTGGCGAACAACCCGACCACGCAGTACTACCACGTGGGCTATCTCCGGGCCGCCAAGATCATCGGTACGTTCGGCTCTGACGTCCGCTTCATCGGAGTGGGGGTCGGGCCGTCGATCAACGACTCCACCGAATGGCTCCTGCCGAACAACTCCGTGTCTGCGAAGCCTGCGAAGGACATCCTCGCAGCGGCGATCGGGAATGCGAAGACCCCGGTCCTCGCAACGACCGACCCAGACGGGAAGTACACGAACAGCGATGTTGCGAACCTCTACATCTCGCCGACCTTCGACAAGTTCACCGATGCACTGAAGGCCATCGCCCTCGACAAGTGCGGCGGCACGGTGACCGTGCAGACCCGGCGTAGCGGGTCCCCTGAGTCGAACCCGTTCACCTACACCAACACGGCGATGAGGGACAGCGACGGCAACGTCTTGACGCCGACCCTGAAGACGGTCACCACCGACGCCGACAACCCGGGCGCGACCTTCGACTTCACCATTCCGTCGGGCAAGTCGGTTGTCGTCGACATTCAACCCGTCGTCACATCCGACCTGGCGGGTTTCAAGCCTGCGGGTTGGACCTGCAAGTCGGGTCCCAACGCAATCGCCGTCACTGAGTTCGATGTGAGCGGCCTCTGGAAGGGAGCTCGCGTGAGCGTCAATGCGAACGCAGCGATCTCGTGTGTCCTCGCGGTGCTGCCGGCATGAGCCGCGACCAACGTGACCACGACAAGCGCGATCGGGGTGAGACGTTCGTCGAGATCCTGATGTCCATCGTGCTCCTCGGCATCGTCTTGATGCCGTTGTTCAACGCGGTGATGATGTCGGTGAAGACATCCACGCAGAACCGCTCGACTGCACGCGCTGAGTCGGCACTTCAAGACGCCGCCGACCGCATCAACCGCAGCCCGATGGCGTGTGACTACTCCTCCCTCGCCGAAGTTGCCGCTCAGGCACAAGGGTGGGCGCCGAGTGCAGCGACGGTCACCCACCAGCGGTACGTGCCGGCTGCCAACCCAACCCTCCCCGGTACGTGGGTGGACGGCGCATGTGCGGACGGCCTGCTCACTCCCAACGTCGTGCAATCGATCACGGTCACGATCACTGCGCCGGGTTCCATTCCTCCACGAAGCATGCAGGTGGTGAAGAGCGATGTCTGAGCGTTCGAACAACAAGCGCCGAGCCAAGATCGAGCAGCGCCGCGATGAGGGGAGCGCGCTCGTCTTGGTGCTCGCCCTCATCGTCATCTGCTCGATGGTGACGCTGCCGCTGCTGCAGTACACCGTGACCGCCTCGTCGACCAGCCGGGTGTCGTCGGAGCGAGTTCGCCGTGCCGAGTCGGTGAAAGCCGGACTACGGATGAGCCTCGCCAACCCGCGTGAGCTCTACAAGTCGTGCGACAGCGCGACACCCACCGTCCCCGTCACGCTCTCGACGCCCGGCACCCAGGTCGGCGTGACGACCCGGTGCTACAAGCTGGAGTCGATGAAGCAGTTCGATGCTGCGACGTTGCCCTTCTCTGTCGCGTCGACCCTCGTCGGCTCGGTGAATCCGACCGGGGCGTTCGTCTCCGGGAACGTGTATCCGAAGTCGGGCTTCTCACCGAATTCCACGTGGCTCGCCGACACCTCCACGTCACGGGTGGCCAGCAAGGTCTGGACACCCAAGTTGCCGATGCGCGCCACGGCGCTGCGCGGCGCCACACCGTTCTCGATGCCCGCCGATTTCACGCCGGCCGGCACACCGGAGTGCAAGATCTACTTCCCCGGTACCTACAAGGACGCGATCAACATCACGGGTGACGTCCACGTGTATTTCGCGTCAGGGGTCTATTACTTCGAGCAACCGATCACGATCAGCGGTAACGCTCAGGTCGTTGTCGGTGGCGGCAGCGAGTTGGGTTGCGTGTCGAGTGACCAGGAAGCTGTCTTCTACGCCGAGAACGCGCCTGTCAACCACGGCATCTCCGGGTTGGGCGCAACATGGGTGTTCGGCAGCGGCGCGCGGGTCAAAGTCGACTCCGTTGGTGGCACCACGGGTCCGAGCTTGCTCTTCAACAAGCGGTATGCCGAGTCGACGGATGCGTCCACGGTGGCTTCCACCGGCGTGTCGATCACCACCGTGAACGGCGAGATGCTGGGGTCCGCACCCGCCACACCCTCCGACCTCACGCGCGCCGGCCAGCTGTCCGTTCCGCTCTCGGTGGCTCAAGGCACCAACGACGTCGTCGCGACGTCTGCCGGCTACGTGCCGAACCTCTACATCGCACCCGGTGGCGTGCCCGTCGTCGACCTGGACCTCACGAAATCGGGGCCTGCGACCGTGAAGATCCCCGGGTACATCAGCGCCCCGCAGGGGACCGTGTCGATCAATGTCGCATCGGGCATGGCCGCGAACAAGACCGTCTCCCTCGGGGGTGGGGTGCTCGCTGCGCAAGTTCTTCGACCGGGCGTCGATCCCGCGACGTTCACACTCGGCATCACCAACCACAACGTGATGAACGTCTACAAGATCGAGACGGTCACCTCGACCGGGTCTCCTCAGATCGTCAGCAATGCCGTCGTCCAAGTGGGCGAGAACGGCTCGTACGGCGTGAACAGCTGGGAGATCACCAACAGGACATACGTCGGCTCGCCGCCCCCGGCGACCACGGTTCCGCCCACGACATCCGTCCCTGGCACCAGCACCACATCGCCGCCGCCGTCGACCACCACGACGACCACGCTCTTCGTGCCGCCGGTGGTCTGCCCGGGCTCGCTCGATTGGAAGGCCGAGTACTGGACCAACCCGAACCTCCTCGGCAACGCCACGCTGTGCCGGAGCGAGGCCATCCCCAACAACGACTGGGGTACCGCGGCGCCGGCTGCCGGCATCCCGGCAGATGGCTTCAGCGCCCGCTACTCGAAGACCGTCAACATCACCCAGGCCGGTGCCTACCAGTTCACCATCGGTTCGGGAGACGGCTACCGCCTCTACGTCGACGGCGTGCTCGCATCGCAGGTCTGGCTCGACCGCAACTACACGACCAACACCGCGACGGTGAATCTCACGGCCGGCAACCACGACATCAGGCTCGAGTACTACGACGCCACCGGCGCCGCCCGAGTCTCCCTGGCCTACGTCTTCGTTCCGGCGACGACCACGACCACCACGACGACGACCACCACCACGACCACCACCACGACCACGCTCCCACCAACGACCACCACCACGATCGCGCCGCAGCCGCAGGTCTGCCCGAGTTCGTGGGACTGGAAGGCCGAGTACTGGACCAACAAGACACTCAACGGCCAGCCGATGGCCTGCCGGAGCGAGACGCAACCGAATAGCAACTGGGGAAGTGGGTCGCCCGACAGCACCAGGATCCCTGCCGACAACTTCAGCGCTCGGTACTCCAAGACGATCAACATCACCACCGCGGGTACGTACAGCTTCATGGTTGGGTCCGACGATGGCCACCGTCTCTACGTGGACGGCATCCTCCGCGGCCAGGTGTGGTCTGACCGCACCTACGCCATCAACACGTACAACGTGACTCTGACGTCGGGGAACCACGACGTGCGGCTCGAGTTCTACGAAAGCACCAGCAATGCCCGGGTCGCGCTGTCGTACGCCTACGTGCCACCGACCACGACCACGCTCGCACCGACGACCACCACCACGATCCCGCCGCTGCCGCAGGCCTGCCCGGGTTCGTGGGACTGGAAGGCCGAGTACTGGACCAACATGGGGCTGAGCGGCCAGCCGATGGTGTGTCGTAGCGAGGGCATTCCCAACAACAGTTGGGGCGGGGGCTCACCCGACAGCCTCCGCATTCCGGTGGATGGGTTCAGCGCCCGATACTCCAAGACGGTGAACTTCGCTACTGCCGGTACCTACAACTTCACCGTCGGCTCCGATGACGGCTTCCGCCTCTACGTGGACGGCAACCTCGTCGGGATCTGCTGGTGCAACCGGGGCTACGCCACCAACGTGATCCCCGTGCCGCTCACGGCCGGTAACCATGACATCAGACTCGAGTATTTCGAGAACGGCGGGGCCGCCGCAGTGACCCTCACCTACGCCCTGGCGCCGCCGCCCACGACGACCACGACGACGACCACGACGACCACGACGACGATCCCGCCGACCACGACGACGACGACACCATCGCTGGCATGCCCCGGCACGTTCAACCGCTGGAAGGGTGAGTACTGGAACAACACCACCTTCACCGGTGGCACCAGGGTCTGCCGCGACGACGTGGCGCCGGTGTTCAACTGGGGTGCGGGAAGTCCCGATGCCCTCCGGCTCCCGTCCGACAACTTCAGCGTGCGATGGACCCGCACGATGAACTTCGTCGGTGGTGACTACGAGTTCACCGTCGGCTCCGACGAGGGATTCCGGCTCTACGTCGACAATGTCATCGTCTCGCAGTTCTGGGCGAACCGAACCTTCGGCTACACGACGGTGATCATCCCGGTCACGGCCGGCTCCCACACGGTGAAGCTCGAGTACTACGAGGCCACAGGGAACGCCCGCATGGAGTTCACGATGGCACTCCTGTCGTAGCCGAATGCCGGAGTACCGTCATCTCCGATGTGCGGTCGCTTCGTCTCGTCCAACACCGCCGAGCGGATCGCCGAGTACTTCGGCGCCACGCTCGACGTGGAGGCCATCGGCAAGAACTACAACGTCGCTCCGACGAACGACGTCTACGGCATCGTGGCCCCAGCGGACGCGTCAGCACCACTCGTGCGGGCGTTCCACTGGGGCCTCGTGCCGTCGTGGGCGAAGGACATCAAGATCGGCTCGCGGATGATCAACGCCCGCTCCGAGACCGTCGCCGAGAAGCCTGCGTTCAAGCGCCTGCTGGCCAGGCATCGCCTGATCGTGCCGATGGACGGCTTCTACGAATGGCAAGCGATCACCGGCCAGAAGACCAAGCAGCCCTACTTCATCCGTCGCAGGGACAGCGAACCGCTCGCGGTCGCTGGACTGTGGAGCGTGTGGCGAGACCCGACCCGCGATGACGATGCGCCGTGGCTGCACAGCTGCACCCTGATCACGACTGCCGCGAACGCCACCATGTCACCGGTGCACGACCGGATGCCCGTGTTGCTGCCGCCGGAGGAATGGCATCGCTGGCTCGACCCGGAGCTCCACGATCCGGCCGCGCTCACGCCACTGCTGCGGGCGGCACCCGACGATCTGCTCGAACTCGTCCCGGTGTCGACCGATGTGAACAGCGTGCGCAACAAGGGCCCGGAGCTGATCGAACGGATCGAGCCCGGTCAGCCCGCCATCTGATCGCGAATCGCCGCCGCCCAGGTGTCGAGCTCGTCTCGGCTCACCGACGCCGCGGCGTTCCGGAAGTCGAGTTGGTGCATGCCGGTGGTGGGAACGACGTGGATGTGCGCGTGGGGCACCTCGTAGCCGGCCACGATCAGGCCGACCCGCTCGCACGCGAACGCCCGCCGCTGCGCATCGCCGACGCGGCGCGCCATGTCGAACAGATGCATCGACAGGTCGGCGGGGATGTCGACCCAGTGATCGATCTCCTCCACCGGGATCACCAGGGCGTGGCCGGGTGCGAGCGGATTGATCGACAGCAACACGGCACACCGGTCGTCTCGGTGGACGAACGTGCCGGGAAGCTCACCCGCCAGGATTCGGCTGAAGACGGTGGTCATCAGGCGAACCCTCCGGAGGCCGCGAAGATGTCGCCGTTGCAATACGAGCTCTCCGGTCCGGCGAGAAACCTGACGAGCTCGGCGAGCTCATCGGCCGTGCCGAGACGACCGCGGGGGATCGACATGACGATCCCGGCCTTCACCATCGGATCCATCGGCGCGAGCAGCGGGGTGTCGATCCAGCCTGGACACACGGCGTTCACCCGCACGCCGAATGGCGCGACCTCCTGGCCGACCGACTTCGTGAAGGCGATGATGCCGGCCTTCGCGGTGGCGTAGTGGAGGGCGCCCGCCATCGGCCGGAGCCCGAGCACCGACGACACGTTCACGATCGATCCCGAGCGGGCCGGCGTCATGTGCCGGAGCGCAGCACGCGTGCCGTAGAACGCACCGTAGAGATGGACGCGGATCATCCGGTCCCACTCGGCGTCGGTCAGGTCGACCGTCGAGTTCGGCGGCACGAGGTCACTGATCCGGCCCTCCATGCGCTTCATCTGGTTGTCGACCGC
Organism: Ilumatobacteraceae bacterium; assembly: GCA_049318665.1. GTDB lineage: Bacteria > Actinomycetota > Acidimicrobiia > Acidimicrobiales > Ilumatobacteraceae > VFMC01. Next base: position 17,016 of record JBMOFX010000029.1, read on the forward strand.
GAGCTGGGCGCGCTCGCCGTCGATCGGGGGCGCAATGCCCGCGTTGTTCACCACGATGTCGAGCCGTCCGTACCGCTCGGCTGCCTTGTCGATCTCGGTATCGAACGCCACCGAGTCGGTGACGTCGAAGATCGCCGTGTCGCCCCCCACGTCGG
>JBMOFX010000030.1:0-16892 GCA_049318665.1 Ilumatobacteraceae bacterium
GCCCGCCTCGCCGCTCGCCTCACCGGCGTGCGTGTCGACATCCGTGGCGAGACGCAGCTCCCGCACGGTGAAGATGACGCCGACTACGCCGAAGGCGAGTGGGTCGAGAACGCCGACGGCGTGATGGAGTTCCGCGCCGCCGACGGCTCCGTCGTCAGCGCCGCGGAGTGGAACGAACAGGCGACCGCCGAGGCCGCGACGGACGAACCCGTCGCCGCCGAGGTCGTCACCACCGAGATCGAGGAGGGTGGCGACGAACCAACGAGCTGACACGAGCCGACTGCCGATGCGTACCTGCGTCGGCTGTCGCGCCACGCTGCCGCAGACGGCGATGGTCCGGTGCGTCCTTCCTGAGGACGACACTCCCATCGTGAGCCGCACGGCCCCCGGTCGGGGTGCCTGGCTGTGCTCCTCGGCGTGCTTCCCGCTCGCGGTGAAGCGGCGTGGCTTCGATCGAGCATGGCGACGCCCCGTTGGGGCAGGCGCGCTCGAGACGTTGGCCCAGGCGTTCCTATCCACCACACTCGATACAGAAGACTCGTCGGTCACCGGATCATCATCCGGTGCAGCGACGTCAACGAAAGGCTGAATGGGTTTGGCGAAGAACATGCGCGTCCACGAGCTCGCGAAAGAGCTCGGCATGACGAACACGGAGTTGCTCGACCTGTGCAAGGCGATGGGCGTCGAGGCGAAGAGCCAGTCGTCCAGCGTCATCGAGGCACAGGCCGACCGCTTGCGTCGTCGCGCCGAACGGGACGGTCTGACGCGCCCCGAGCAGCCCGAAGAGGTCAAGCCGGTCAAGAAGGCAGCAGCCAAGAAGGCCGCGCCGAAGAAGGCCGGCGCTGCGACCGAGGCGGCGAGCGACGAGTCGTCGAGCCCCGTGGTCGACAGCCCTGTGGAGGTCGAGGCGCCCGCTGCGCCCGCTCCGGACGTCGAGCGCCCTGCGCCCGTCGTCGTGGAGACACCGTCACCCGAGGTCGTCGTCGAGCGTCCGGCACCCGTTGTGGAGCCGACCCCCGCGATCGAGGCCCCCGCGCCGGCAGCCGAGGCGCCGGCTGCGCCTGCGCAGCCCGAGCCGCCGGCCGCCCCGCCCGCCGACGAGCCGCGCCGCATCGTGAGCGCGCGACCGTCGCCCGTCGAGCCCGCTCGCCCCAGCGCAGTGCCGGCACGGCCGCTGCCCACCACCTCGGCTCGTCCGCCGGCCGCGCCACCCTCGGCACCCGCCACACGTCCGGCCGCGCCGCCCCCGGCGACATCGCGACCGCCGGCCGCGCCTGCCGCCCCTGCCGCGAGCGCGGGTGCCGGTGCGCCGCCGCAACGCCCCACGTCGTCCTCCGGTCGGCCGATTCCCCCGCCGCCCGGCGCGCCCCGTCCGATGTCCGCGTCGGGTCGCCCGATCCCGCCGCCGCCCGGCAGCGCTCGCCCTGCCGCTCCGGCAGGTCGTCCGTCAGGCCCCGGCGGCTCGCGCCCCGGTTACGGCGGCCGCACCACCGGCCCCGGCGGCCCCAGCAGCGGTCCTCGTCCCGGTGGCGGCTTCGTGCCGCGCTCGGGTGGTCCCGGTGGTCCTCGTCCCGGCGGTGCCTTCGGTGGCCCACGTCCGGGTGCGCCCGGTGGCGCCCCTGGCGGCGGACCCGGCGGTGGTCGCCCCGGTGGTCCCGGTGGCGGCGGTCCTCGTCCCAACGGCCAGCGTCGTGCCCCACGCAAGAAGAGTCGTGCGCGTCGCCGTCGTGACTTCGAGGCAATGGAGCCCCAGTACGGCGGCAACTACGTCGCCTCCAACGCGGCGGTTCCCGAGGGCACCATCGTCGTCGAGCGTGGCGTGTCGGCGCAGGAGTTCGCTCCGAAGCTGAACCGTTCGGCGTCCGACGTCATCCGCTTCCTCATGTCGAACGGTGAGATGGTCACGGCGACCATGACGCTCACCGACGAGCAGATGGAGTTGTTCGCGCTCGAGATCGGCGCTGATCTGCTCCTCGTCGAGCCCGGCCAGCAGGAGGAGCTCGAGCTCCAGGCCATGTTCGACGACTCCGACGACGACACCGAGGAGCTCCAGGAGCCCCGCGCCCCGATCGTCACGATCATGGGCCACGTCGACCACGGTAAGACCACGCTGCTCGACAAGATCCGCAACGCGAACGTCGTTGCCGGCGAAGCGGGCGGCATCACTCAGCACATCGGCGCCTACCAGGTCGAGCGCGACACGGGGAAGATCACCTTCCTCGACACCCCCGGTCACGCCGCGTTCACCAAGATGCGCGCTCGCGGTGCACAGGTGACCGACATCGTGGTGTTGATGGTGGCAGCCGATGACGGCGTGATGCCCCAGACGATCGAGGCGATCAACCACGCGAAGGCGGCCGAGGTGCCGATCATCGTGGCGATCAACAAGATCGACAAGGAGAACGCCGACGTCCAGCGCACCATGTCGCAGCTCTCCGAGCACGAGCTCGTACCCGAAAGCTGGGGCGGCGACACGATCGTCGTCGAGATGTCGGCGCAACAGAACCTCGGCGTCGACGACCTCCTCGAGCAGCTGCTCGTCGTGGCCGAACTCGAAGAGCTCGAAGCCAATCCGACCGGCCGAGCCAAGGGCGTGGTCCTTGAGGCCAACCTCGACACCGGCCGTGGCCCCGTTGCCACGATCCTGATCGACAAGGGCACCCTGAAGGTCGGCGACCCGATCGTCGCCGGCCCATCGTGGGGACGCGTCCGCGCCATGATCGACTCGACCGGCAAGCAGGTGAAGGAGGCCGGACCCAGCACGCCCGTCCAGGTGCTCGGCCTCAGCTCGGTGCCCAACGCCGGTGACGAGTTCCGTGTCGCTCCGGACGAGAAGACAGCCCGTACCGTCGGCGAGGCCCGCGAGCAGCGTTCGCGCCTCACCAACCAGCGCGGCGACGCACGCGTGCAGCGCGGCGTGAAGCTCGAAGACATCTTCAGCCAGATCCAGGCCGGCGAAGTCGCCACCCTCAACCTGGTGCTGAAGGCCGACGTGCAGGGTTCGCTCGAAGCGGTGACGGAGAGTCTCCGTCGTCTCGAGCGCGAGACCGTGAAGCTCGCCTTCGTGCACCGCGCCGTCGGTGGCATCACGGAGAACGACATCACCCTCGCGGCGGCTACCAACGCCACCATCATCGGTTTCAACGTGCGTCCCGATCGCAAGGCGCGTGACCTCGCCGAGGGCGAGCACGTCGAGATCCGTACCTACGAGATCATCTACAAGCTGCTCGAAGACATCGAACGGGCCATGGTCGGCCTGCTCGCCCCCGAGTTCGAAGAGGTGGTCACCGGCGAAGCCGAGGTGCGCGAAGTGTTCAAGGTGCCGAAGATCGGTTCGATCGCCGGTTGCCAGGTTCGCACCGGTGTCATCACGCGTGGCTCGAAGGTCCGCTTCATCCGCGAGGGCGTCATCATCTGGAAGGGCGCGATTAACTCGCTCCGTCGCTTCAAGGACGACGTGCGTGAAGTTCGCGAGGGCTTCGAGTGCGGCATCGGCTTGTCCGACTTCCAAGACCTGAAGGCCGGTGACCTGATCGAAACCTTCGAGGAGCGAGAGGTCGCACGTGTCTGACGACGCGTACGACGTCGACTTCTTCTGGGATCCGGTCTGCCCGTGGGCGTGGATCACGTCGCGCTGGGTCGTCGAGGTGCAGCAGCAGCGTGCCTACTCGGTCCAGTGGCGCTTCATCAGCCTCAAGATGCTCAACGAGCACCTCGTCGCCGACTGGTACACCCCTGAGTACCGACGCGGCCACATGATCGGCCTCGAATGCTTGCGTGTCGCCGACGCCGTGCGCCTCGCCCACGACAACGACGCTGTGGCGCGGCTCTACACCGCCCTCGGCGAGTCGATCCACCTTGCCGGCCGACGCGCCGAGTTCCACGCCGACAGCGTGCCGTTCATCGCGGAGGCGCTCCGCAGTGCCGGCCTCGACGAGACGCTGGCGGCCCATGCGCTCGACGAGTCGCACGACGAGCACATCCGGGCCGACACGGCCCTCGCCCTCGAGCGCACCGGCAAGGACGTCGGCACGCCGATCCTCACGTTCCGGCCGGGTACCGACTCCGAGAGCAGCTTCTTCGGGCCGGTGATCGCGCGCATCCCGCGTGGCGACGAAGCGACACGCCTATGGGACGCGGTCGAGGTGATCGCCACCACGAGCGGGATGGCCGAGTTGAAGCGCTCGTTGCGCGAGCGCCCGCGCTTCGACTGAGTCCACGTCGACTGAGTTGGTTGTTGACCCTCAGTCCGCGAGTGAGCCGCCGAAGATCTGCCAGGCGAGCACCGACTTCGCGACGAGGCTGAGCACGAGGTACACCTTCTCGCCGTACACGTAGTCGGTCCACTTGCCGATGCCCTTGTACTGCAGCCACTGGTTGAGGGCGAAGCTGAAGAAGAAGACCGCCTGCGCGACGACGATGCCGTAGACGAACCCGGGCACCGTCTTGGAACCTGCGATGTTGATGATGATCGCGATCCAAGGTGCGAGGCCCACGAGCGATCCGAACCAGAAGGGGAGCATCGTGGTGGTCGTCCGACCGGGCGGGTTCATCTGCTCCTGCAGCCAGCCGAACAGGATCATGCCCACGTTGGCGCCGGCGATGGCGACCACGCCGGTGATGTCGGTGATGCCCGAATACGACGCGATCAGGATGATCATGAGGGTGGCGCTGAACGAGTACTCCACCCAACGGAAACGGTTGATGCCACGGTGGAGGTCGGCTTCGTAGCGACCGCGTGCGACCGTTGCAGTGACGAGGTGATCAACGGCGGCGAGGCCGAGGAACAGGGCGATGGCAGCGCCGATGCGCAGGTCGAAGAACGATTCAGGCGTCGTGAGACGCGTTCCAGGGGGGCCCGCCGGGAACGTGGAGGTGATCGTGATCGCGAAGTTGCTGGCGAGCACGAGGACGAGCACCGCCTGCGCTGCGTGGAGGATGGTGAGTCCGAGGTTCCAGCGCCGGAGTCCGGCGAGGCGTTCAGGGGTGACAGTGCTCATGGAGACAGTCTCTCATTCGCGCACGGGTAGGGTGCATGAATGGGCCGACCCCGCCGTCCGGCATCCCCTTCCACCCATCGCTACCCCCGCGAAGCGCGTCTCAGCACGTCGCTTCGCGAGGTGATCGCGGAGGAGCTCACCCGCATCGACGACGAGCGACTCGACCTCGTCACCGTCACCGCGATCGACGTCGACCCGGAGATGAACCGCGCGATCGTGTTCTACGACTCGCTGCTCGGTGAGGACGGCGACGGTGTGATCCTCGAAGCGCTCAACAGCCATCGCGTGCGGCTGCAGGGGAGCGTGGCGCGTCAGCTCCGCTCGAAGAAGACGCCGATCTTGTCCTTCCGACCGGACGAGGTGATCCGACAGGCCGAGCACATCGAGAAGATCCTGCAGTCGACCGAGACGCTGCCACCGCGGCCGCCGGAGCCCGAGTCCGAGTCCGAGTCCGAGTCCGACGAGGAGCTCGCCGACTGATGGCACGGCGCAAGCCGGCCACGATCCACGGCCTCGTCGTCGTCGACAAACCTGCGGGGGTCACCAGCCACGACGTCGTGTCGATGCTCCGCCGACGTCTCCATGAACGGCGGGTCGGCCATGCCGGCACCCTCGACCCCGACGCCACGGGCGTGCTGCTCGTGGGGGTGGGCAACGCCACACGGCTGCTTCGATTCCTCACCGCACTCGGCAAGACCTACACGGCGGAGGTGGTGCTGGGCGTGGAGACGACCACGCTCGACGCCTCGGGTGAGGTGACCGCTCGCTACGAGATGAGCGTCACGCCCGAGCAGGTGCAGGCGGTCGTCGACGCGCACCTCGTCGGGCCGATCATGCAGGTGCCGCCGATGGTGAGCGCGTTGAAGGTCGACGGGCGTCGGCTCCACGAGTTGGCGCGCGAGGGCATCGAGGTCGAGCGTGAGCCACGGCCGGTCACCATTCACGCGTTCACGACCGAACCGACCGACGATCCGCTCGTGTACCGCATCGAGGTCACCTGCTCGTCGGGCACCTACGTGCGCACGCTCGCCGCCGACCTCGGACACCTGCTCGGTGGTGGTGCGCACCTGCGCAACCTCCGTCGCACCGCATGCGGCACGTTCTCCGTCGACGATGCCGAGCCACCCGACGTCGCCGAGCTCCTCACGATGGCGCAGGCCATGCGCGACTACGCCGCTGTCACGATCAGCGACGACGACGTGGCGCTCGTTCGGAACGGGCGCTCACTGCCGGCCTGGGACGGTGACGGCCCGTGGTCCGTGCTCGATGGTGAGGGTGAGCTGGTGGCGATGTACGAGCGAGCGGGTCCGACGATCGCGAAGCCCGCCGTCGTCATCCCTGCTTGAGGCGACGCAAGGGCGGCACCGTCGTGGGCGGCTGCTTCCGCGGTGGGAGTTCCGCGAGGAGCCGCGCCGTCGCGTCGGTGACGATGCGCACCGCACGTTCGTAGGCATCGGCAGTGGCGGCCGACGTTGCCTGCACGCCGCTCACCTTGCGGACGTACTGGCGGGCAGCGGCCTCGATCTCCTCGGGTGTCGCCCCCGGTTCGAGGCCACGAAGGGTCGTGATGTTGCGGCACATGTGACCGACACTATGTCCATCGGCTGCCGGGGATCTTCGGTGCAGCGGCTACCCGCCGATAACGTCGCTCGTCGTGCAGGTGATCACTGATCTGTCAGCGCCACTCGAGGGCTCGCTCCGCAGCGTCGTCACCATCGGCGCGTACGACGGCGTGCATCGGGGTCACCAGGCGATCATCGCCGAGGTACGCCGCCAGGCAGCCGAGATCGGTGGCCGCAGCGTCGTCGTCACCTTCGACCGCCACCCGGCTTCCGTCGTGCGGCCCGAGTCGGCCCCGAAGTTGCTCACCGATCTCGACCAGCGGCTCGAGCTGCTCGAAGCGACCGGCGTCGATGCGACGGTGCTGATCCACTTCGACGAAGGCCAGTCCGAGGAGACGCCGCAGTCGTTCGTCGAACGCGTCATCGTCGGGTGTCTCGCGGCGAAGCGCATCGTCGTCGGTGAGGACTTCCACTTCGGCAAGGGTCGCTTGGGCAACGTGCCGCTGCTCCGCGACCTCGGTCTCATCCACGATTTCCGCGTCGAGCCGTTGTCACTGGTCGAGCGCACCGATGGCGTGGGCGAACCGATCAGCTCGACAGCGATTCGTCGCGCGCTCGCTGGTGGCCAGGTGGAGCTCGCGACGGCCATGCTCGGCCGTCCCTTCCAGGCACGCGGTCCCGTCGTGCACGGCGATCAGCGCGGTCGCACGATCGGATTCCCGACCGCCAATGTGCAGGTGCCCGCAGTGACGTGCCTGCCGGCCGACGGCGTGTACGCCGGCTGGTACCTGTGGCCCGATGGTGGGCGGATGCCGTGCGCGATCAACCTCGGCCGTCGCCCCACGTTCTACGAGCACGCGGAGTTGTCGTTGCTCGAGGCGCACCTCATCGACTTCGAGGGCGACCTCTATGGCGAGCAAGCGCGCGTCGAGTTCCTCCACTTCCTGCGCAGCGAGCGCAAGTTCGACGGCATCCAGGCACTCATCGCGCAGCTGAAACACGACGTCGACCACGCCCGCTCGCTCTTGCTCGATTAAGCGGTCGCCTCGACTCGCGCGTAGCCCGTGGTGCGCTGCTCGGCGCGACGGCCGAGTTGCTCCGACAGTTGGGCGAATCGCTGTGGCGTCATCTCTTGGCCGTGCGCGGCACCCGCGGCACGCGAGATGTTCTCGTTCATCAACGTGCCGCCGAGATCGTTGCAGCCGGCCTGCAGCATCTGCAGCGCGCCGTTCACTCCGATCTTCACCCACGACACCTGGATGTTCGGGATGAGGCCGTGGTACACGATGCGGGCGATCGCGTGGACGAGCAGGTTCTCGCGGAACGTGGGCCCGCGCCGAGCGTGACGTTGCAGGTAGATCGGCGACGCCATGTGGACGAACGGGAGCCCGACGAACTCCGTGAAGCCACCGGTCTCGCGCTGCAGCGCGCGCGTGACGAGGAAGTGCTTCGCCCAACTCTCGGGGTGCTCGACGGAGCCGAACATCATCGTGACGTTCGAGTGCAGACCGATCGCGTGTGCCTGCCGGTGGCACTCGAGCCACTCCTCGGTGTTGATCTTGTCGGGGCACAGGATCGCGCGGACATCGTCGTCGAGGATCTCCGCTGCGGTGCCCGGCAGTGAGGCGAGGCCCGCGTCCTTCAGTCGGAGGAGATACGTGCGCAGGTCTTCGCCGAGACGCTTGGCGCCTTCGGTCACCTCGAGCGCCGTGAACCCGTGCACGTGCATGTCGGGCACCGCTTGCTTCACGGCGCGGGTGACGTCGATGTAGTAGTCGCCGTCGAAGTCGGGATGGATGCCGCCCTGCAGCGTCACTTCGGTAGCCCCGAGTTCCCACGCCTCGCGGGCGCGCTCGGCGATGTCGTCGAGCGTGAGGAGGTATGGCGTGCCGCGCAGGTTGAGGCTCAGCTTGCCCTTCGAGAAGCCGCAGAACCGGCACTTGAACGTGCACACGTTGGTGTAGTTGATGTTGCGGTTGTGGACCCACGTGATCGCATCGCCGACTGCCTCGCGGCGAAGTTCGTCGGCGAGCTCGGCGATCGCAACAACCTCCGGCCCGCGAGCGCGGAACAGCGTGACGATCTCGTCGAAGCCGAGCTCGTGCCCGAGACGTGCGCCATGGAGGATCTCGTCGATCCGTGAGCCCGGGCGCGTGGCCGCGAGAGCGGGGAGCAGCTGCGGTGGCTCGCTCGTCGCGCCGCTGTACCACTGGGTGCTGCGATGGCCGACGAGCACCACCTCGGCGCCGTCCTGCACCACGTCGGCGGCGGTCACCTTCTCGGGCCAGATCGCACCCGGATCGTCGCGGCCGAGTCCTTCGGCGTCGCTGCGATCTTGCACCGGGAACCGCAGCGCCGCGTCGAACCAGCGCTCCGGCTGCCGAACGAACTCGGGGTAGATCGTGAGCCTCGGTGCCAGCGCGAAGCCGCGCCGCTCGGTCACCTCACGCAAACGATCGAGCTCGGGCCATGGACGCTCGGGGTTGACGTGATCGGCCGTCACTGGCGACACACCACCCCAGTCGTCGATCCCGGCGTCGAGCAACACACCGAAGTCGTCGCTGAGGTTCGGTGGTGCCTGGAGGTGGATCTCGGGCGGGAGGATCAGGCGCGCTACCGCGATGCTCCACAGGAACTCGTCCGGCGGGCACGCCGCGGCGTGCTGCATGCCGGTGCGCAACTTCGGCAGGAAGTTCTGGACGATGACTTCCTGCACGTGACCGTGACGGGCGTGCGACTCGGCGATCGCCTGCAGCGCAGCGATGCGATCGATGCGCTCCTCACCGATCCCCACGAGGATGCCGGTCGTGAACGGGATCGCCAGTTCACCCGCGGCCTCGAGCGTGGCCAGGCGACGGGCGGGCTCCTTGTCGGGTGCACCGCGATGGCACGGCAGATCGTCGCGCAGGGTCTCGATCATCATCCCCTGGCTCGGCGACACCGGTCGGAGCAGCGCGAGTTCGTCGGCGTACAGCGCACCTGCGTTGGCGTGAGGGAGGAGACCGGTCTCACGTAGCACCAGCTCGGCCATGGCTGCGACGTAATGAACGGTCGAGTCATAGCCGTTGGTGCGCAGGAACTCGCGTGCGACCTCGTAGCGCTCCTCCGGCCGCTCGCCGAGTGTGAACAGCGCCTCGTGACACCCCTGCCGTGCGCCTTGGCGCGCAACCGCGAGCACGTCGTCGGCGAGCATGTAGGGCTTCTCGAGTCGTGCCGGCGGCTGGGCGAACGTGCAGTAGCCGCACTGGTCGCGGCACAGCATCGTGAGCGGGATGAAGACCTTCGGTGAGTAGGTGATCCGGGTGCCGTGCGCATCGTCACGGATCTGGCGGGCTGCCGCCATGAGGTCGTCGAGTGTGGTGGTGAGCAGATCCATGGTGATCAAACCTTCGGCCAGATGACGGACTTGTCGGCGGCATAGACGCCGTCGATGAGGTCGGTGTGTACAAACGGTGCGATGTCGGGCGCCTTGCCCCCGAACAATCCAATGCCGGCGTAGGTGGTGACCTCGTCGGTGAGCTTGTCGAGCTCGGGCACACCGAGCGCGGTGTTCACGTTGGTGGAGGTCACCAACTTCGACTCCACACCCCAGCGGGCTGTCTCACCCTCGGGCGACAAGAACATCGCGTTGCCGTTGGCATTGATGAACCCGACGGCAATGGCGGCTGCAGCGTCCGGGTCGGCAACGGCGTCGGCGAGTCCGCGCATCGCAGCGCGGATGAAGTCCTGCGCGGCAGTCGGGTGTTCGGCGAGGAACGTCCCGTTCGTGTAGAGGATCCCGAAGCTGCCCGGGATGTCGTCGTCGGCAGGGTCGAACAACTGGAACGGGATGCCCTTCGCCTCGAGCTGGAGCGGCTCGTTGCTCTTGTAGCCGGGGAAGCCGACGATGTTGGGCACCTCGATGTGGACGGTCGGGTCGAAGCCGTCGAGCAGCACGGTCGTGTAGTCCTTGCCCTCGGCGAGGCCGGACTTCAGGAGCATCGCCGCGACGCTGGGGGTGATCTTCCCCTTCACGCCGATGGTGCTGCCGCGCAGATCGGCCAGCGTCGCCGCCTTGCCGTCTTTCACGATGAGGGCGTCGATGCCGGTCTTGCCTTCCACGGCGATCGTGACGAAATCCGCCTGGTTCGCAGCGGCGTAGTCGAGCACCTCGCTGAACGACCCGCCGCTCGAGAACTGCGCCTTGTTGGCCGCGAGCTGCGGGTAGTTGTCGGCCGAGAACCCCGGCTTCACGTCGACGTCGAGACACAGTTCGTCGAAGTAGCCCTTCTGCTTGGCGACGAGCACCTCGACGATCGACGCGGTGGCAGCGAAGTCGAAGCTCGACAGGTAGGTGATCGTGCCGGCGGCCTTGTTCGCGTCGCAGCGGTCGCTGGGCATCGGCTGTCCGGCGACCACCTCGGCACCGGTGTCGGCACCGCTATCGGGTGTGGCGTCGCTGTCGCTGTCGCTGCCGCAGGCGACCAGGCCCAGCAGCGGCAGAACAGCAAGAACAAGAATGGGGGCGCGGCGTCGCAAGGCAAGACCTCCGAGTTGACGGGTTCTTCATTGCCAGAGCACGGCGGGGACGGAGGTGTCGAGCGAGAAGATGACACCATGCCCCCGCACAGCCGTGCGTGGGCACACCATAGCCACGAACGCCCTGCTTCCCCCTGCTCGAGCAACACGATGTGACAACACGTCGATACGTCGCAACGTGTTGTCAGCTGACGTTGGTCGACGAGCTCAGGTCGGAGGGGTCCGGATGACGGACGATTGGCTGGCGGTGCCGAGCAGGGTGCCGTCCTCGGCCCAGAGGTGCACACGGCCGTAGCCGAAGCCGTCCTGGATCGCATGGACCTGGACGTCGGCGAGCACCCACTCGGTCGACACGAGCTCCGCAGTGCGGATCGTGTTGTCGAGGCTGTTGCCGCTGATCGGCAGGCCGGTCACGTTGGCGAACGCCGACGGCACCACGTCGCCCACCATCGCGAGGTCGGCTGCATCGGGCACCTTCGGCCCACCGGGGATGCGGATCCAGAACGCGGCGCGGCCCGTCGGGTCGCGATGGTCGCGACCTTTGATGAGCTGGCGGCGCGACACCCCGTGGACGATCCGCATGTCGAGCACCTCGTGCACCGTGCCGAGCGCGGCTGTCGGCATCTGCGGTCGGGTGTCGCGCCACGGCGTCACCTCGGGCATCGTCGCCCACGTCCCTGCGACGGGCAGGTCCTTGCGACCGAGGGTCGCGAGCGCGATGAGGATCTCCTCACCGTCGCACGTGACGGTGCACCGCGCCTGGGTGGTGTTGCGGCCGGACGCAGCGACCACGACCTCGAGCGCCAAGGTGCCCGGCGGGCGGGCATGCGCGATGTACTGGGCCGTCGCCCACACGACTGGACGATCGGTGCTGATCTCCATCACTGCGATCGCCGCCGCGAGACCGGCGCCGCCATAGAGGAAGCCGCCAGCGGTGAGGACGTGGGGAGCGAGCGGCAGCGTCCAGCGCAGCGGATCGTCTGTGGCCACGAGCCCGAGGTAGGCCTTGGTGCCTGCGAGTCCGTCCATCGTGCAGCGATTCCAGCAGACCGATCCCGTTCGCTCGCGATCGACGGAGCAGCTTGACCGCGTTCGGTGGTCAGGGGTCGACGAGGGTGTCGAACAGGGCGAGGACGTTCGCAGCGGCGACGCCGACGCGGTGGCCGGTGCGCGAGATGAATCCGAGCTGCACGCCGGTGCGGGCATCGCGCGCGGCGAAGAACTGTTCGTGGCCAGCGTCGTCGACCACCACGTCGGTGATGAGTGACGCGTCGGCCTCGACGAGAGATGCGCGTGCATAGCCAGCATTGAGCACTTCGATCGCGACGTGCTGGATCCCGCCACCGTTGCGTTCGAGGTAGGTGGCGACGGCGGGCGATGCGGCAGCGCCGACGAGCACGATCGTGACCCCGCCCGCCGCGAGGGCCCTGATGCCGAGAACGTCACCACCGGCGAGCTCGGTGGGGTGGAACCCGAACGTGCCGGTGAACGACGCGACCGCTGCGTCGAGATCCTCGACGGCGACGACGAGGTGGTCGATGCGAGTGGCGACGGTGTCGAGACCCGAGCGGATGCCGTCGGGGGCGGCCACCTTGTCGGGCGCAGCGTCGGGCCGTTGGCCCGCCACCTCGATGCGATGCGTCTCGGCCAGCAGCACCCGGAAGAGTTGCTCGGCGAAGTCGGGGTCGACCCCGGCGTCGATCGCGAGCTGGCGACGCGACGTCACGACGTCGCGCACCCGCGCCGGCTGGACGACCGCGGTGTTGGACCGCTCCTTCACCGCAGCGACCTCTTCGCACAGGGCCAGTCGATCGGCGACGATGCGAATGAACTCCCGGTCGAGCGCATCGATCCGCAGCCGGAGCGCGCCGAGGGCGGCGGCAGTGTCCTGGTCGCTCATGGCGTTCACCGTAACAAGGACGTCAGCGCTGCGACGCGTGCCAGGCGAGCAGCCAGCGCTCGAGCGCGCCGATGAGCAGCAGCCCGATGCTGCCGAGCAACGCCATGCAGAAGATCGTCGCCCACAACGCGTCGGCTTGCGCGTACGCCGCAGCCCGCCGTCCGATCGCGCCGAGGCCGCGATCGGCGTAGTTGCTGCCCTCCACGAGGTAGGCCACGATCAGCGCGAGGCCGAGGTCGTAGCGCGCCGCGGTGAACAACGCAGGCAATGCCGAGGGCAGACGCAACCGCCACAGCACCGAACTGCGGGATGCGTCGATCGAGGCGAACAGCTCGCGCGATGCCGGGTCCGCGCTGCGCATGCCGGTCACGGCCGCGAACGTGAACGCGGGGATGCACACCAGGGTCGCGATGAAGAGCACCGGCGGGTTGCCGGCACCGAGCCAGAGCACCACCGCGGGGATGTAGGCGGCGAACGGCGTGACCTGCACGAGGCTGAGGACCGGCTGCGAGGCTCGCTCGGCGAACGGCGACGCTGCCAACAGCCCACCGATCACCAGTGAGATGAGCAGCGCAAGCACGAGACCGACGAGTGCATGCGTGGCCGTGATCGCGGAGGCACGCACGAAGTCGGACGGTGCCTTGGCGAGGTACGAGATGATCTCGCTCGGGGCGCGCAACACGAACGGACGCACGTCGAACACGCGGACGAGCAGCTCCCACAGCGACAGGAACACCACGATGCCGAGCACCGGCGCGAGCACCTGCAGCCGCTTCATGCCATGGCCTCACGAAGATGCCGTCGCAGCACCGCGCAGTGCTCGACGAACGCAGCGTCGTCTTCGATCGCCGATGTGCGTGGTCGCGGGAGGTCGATCGCCACATCGGCCACGATGTTCGCCGGTCGCGGCGATGACACCAGCACGCGGTCGGAGAGGAACACTGCCTCGCTGATCGAGTGCGTGACGAACACGATCGTCGCCGGATGCGTCGCCACGATGCGAGCGAGCAGGTCGCGCATCTCCGCGCGGGTGATCTCGTCGAGCGCGGCGAACGGCTCGTCCATCAGCACCAGCGGCGCGCCGAGAGAGAACCCGCGCACCAGCGCGACGCGCTGCTGCATGCCACCGGACAGCTCGTGCGGGAGGCGATCGGCGAATGTGCGCAGCCCCACCTCGTCGAGCAGCGCGAGTGGGTCGGGGTGTGAGGACGGATTGCGCCGCGAGTCGATGTCGAGCAGCAGCGACGCGTTGGCGGAGACGGTTCGCCAGGGGAGTAGCCCCGGCTGCTGCGGGACGATCGCGATCTCCTTCGCGGCACGGCGAGCGGTGGGAGCCGCGCCATCGATCATGACCGCGCCACCGGTCGGCGCCTCGAGGCCAGCGATCAGACGCAGCAGCGTCGACTTGCCACACCCCGACGGCCCGAGGATGGATACAAACGAGCCGGCTTCGATCCGGAGATCGAGCGGACGAACGACGTCGAGCTCATCGAAGGCCTTGCTGAGGCCCGTGAGTTCGACCGCGGCGCTCACGCCTGGTAAGGCGCAACCAGGCGCTCGATGTGCTTCGCGAGCACGTCGAGTTCGATGTTGATGATCGAGCCGGGGCCCTTCACGCCGAGGGTGGTCACCTCAGCCGTGTGCGGGATGACCGCGACCCGAAACGTGTCGGCGGTGAGGTCGAAGCACGTGAGGCTGATGCCATCCACGGTGACCGAGCCCTTCTCGACGAGCAGCCGCATGTGCTCACGCGGGATGCGCACGCGCAGATCCGGTGCTGCACTCACGACCGTGCCCACGCAGTCGACGTGGCCGAGCACGATGTGCCCGCCGAGCCGTTCGCCGAGCGCCATCGGTCGTTCGAGGTTCACCCGATCGCCGGGTTCGAGCATGCCGACGTTGGTGCGACCGAGCGTCTCGTCGCTCACGTCGGTCGCCCACCAGCCGTCACCCTGCTCGACGAGCGTGAGGCAGCAACCGTTGACGGCGATCGATGCCCCGGTGCCCGACCCCTCGAGCACCGCTGTCGCACCGATGGTGAGCCGCACACCGTGCCCCCAGTCCGTGGTGACCTCGTGCGACGAGATCACCGTGCCCAACTCCTCGACGATCCCGGTGAACATGGATGTGGACTCTACGGGCACGCCCGATAGCATCGCTGCGTCCGTCGGGGACGTCTGCGAGCAACCGCAGTCACCACCTCCGGCGTGATGCCAGTGCCCCATCCGGGGCGCGGCGACCTCCGCGATCCATCGCGAACGGAAGGCACAAGATCATGGTCGACAAGAATGCAACCATCGGCGAGCACAAGCTTCACGAGTCCGACACCGGCTCGCCCGAGGTCCAGATCGCGCTCCTCACGGCGCGCATCAACGAGCTCACCGAGCACCTCAAGAAGCACAAGAAGGATCACCACAGCCGCCGTGGCCTGCTCATGATGGTCGGTCGCCGCCGCCGCATGCTCGACTACGTGAAGGGCATCGACGTCGAGCGGTACCGCCAGATCGTGGCGAAGAACGGCCTGCGCCGCTAATCCGCTGCGGCGGGGTGTCCGCCGATTCGCCGTGGCCCGCTGCTAGCCTTCGGCCGATACATCAACCGAGCGGAATCTTGGATCGGTTGTCAGTCGCCTCGGCCGAGGCTCCCCCCAGTGCATCGCTCTGCGATCGCCGTGTGGGTTGCAGCTCCGACCGTGCCGACTGGGAACCGGCCTCCGCTCCAACTGTCGAGGCGTGAGAAAAAACGCGCCCGACCGAAAGGAGCTCGACATGGTTGACGCCATTCGAGTGTCGGGTCCCGTCTCGGGTACCGACAAGACCCTGTCGTTCGAGACCGGCAAGCTGGCTCAACAGAGCCAGGGCGCCGTCGTCGCAAGCCTCGGTCGCACCACGGTGCTGGCCACGGCAAACGCCGCGAAGGACGTTCGTCCGGGTACCGACTTCTTCCCACTCACGATCGACGTCGAAGAGCGGTCCTACGCCGCCGGCAAGATCCCTGGCTCGTTCTTCCGTCGTGAAGGACGACCCACGGAGGACGCGATCCTCACCTGCCGTCTCACCGACCGCCCGCTGCGCCCCGCCTTCCCGGACGGCTTCCGCAACGAGACCCAGGTCGTGCTCACGATCCTCGGTGCCGACATGGCCAACCCGCACGACGTGCTCAGCATCAACGCCGCCTCGGCTGCGCTGATGATCTCGGGCATCCCGTTCGACGGCCCGATCGGTGCGGTGCGCATCGCCCACAGCCAGACCGGTGAGTGGACCCCGCACCCCACCTACGAAGAGGGCGAGAACAGCACGTTCGAGCTCGTGGTCGCTGGTCGTCAGCTCGACAACGGCGACGTCGCGATCATGATGGTCGAAGCCGGCGGCACCGCCAAGAGCTTCGAGTACTACGCCAACGGCGCACCGAAGGTCGACGAGGCCGCGCTGGCCGGTGGGCTCGAGGCCTGCAAGGTCTGGATCAAGGAGTCGATCGCGCTGCAGCGTCAGCTCGTCGCCTCGGTGATCGCCACCAAGGGCCCGATTGTGCCGATGACCTACACGCCGCAGCTCGACTACGGCGACGACGTCCTCGCTGCCGTCACTCCCATCGCCACCGCACCCCTCGCCGTCGCGGCAGCCATTGCTGGCAAGGCCGAGCGCAACGCAGGCACCGATGCGGTGGCCGCCGACGCCATCGCACAACTCGCCGGGGCAGGCGCTCCGTTCGAAGGCCGCGAGCGCGAGATCAAGGAAGCCGTCCGCAGCCTCACCAAGAAGGCGGTGCGCAAGCGCATCGTCGACGAGGGTAAGCGCATCGACGGCCGCGGTCCTCGCGACCTGCGTCCGCTCAGCAGCGAGGTCGGTGTGCTCCCCACGGCGCACGGCACCGGCCTGTTCCAGCGTGGCGAGACCCAGGTGATGAACGTCG
>JBMOFX010000031.1:0-16643 GCA_049318665.1 Ilumatobacteraceae bacterium
TGAAGATCGTCCCCGAGCAGGTGGCTCGTTGGTTGCCGAATCGTTCGTTCACGCCCCTCGGCACCGACGGTATGGGTCGGTCCGATACGCGTGAGGCGTTGCGACGGTTCTTCGAGATCGACGAGGGCCACGTGGTCGTCGCCGTGCTGCACGCGCTGCAGCAGCAGGGTGCGGTGGGAGCCGACGTCGTCGAGCAGGCGATCGCCGACTTCGGTGTCGACCCCGAGGCGATCGACCCCTACGCCGTCTGATCGAGCTCCCCCGAACCGAGGGTCAGCTCCACCAGCCGTTGACGTCGAGGATCACGTGGGCGTCAGCTTCGGAGTACACGCACAGCAGGCCGCCGGCCGACAGCGGGAGCTGCGCCGCGTTCCCCACGTCTTCGCCTGCGGTGTAGTTGGCGCTCGACGCCACGGGCCGGGCTACGTCGCAGGGCCACGCGGTGAGGTAGCCCGTGCCGAGCGCACCGGTGACGGTGATGTTGATCGACACCGCTTTCGCGTCTGACGGCACGTTGCGGATGCCGGCGATCTGCACCTGGATGGTCTGCCCGGCGGCCAGGCGGCGACCGCCGAGGCCGATGTTCACCTCGGGGCGATAGCGGTCGCGAGTATCGACGAAACGGAACGGGATCGTTGGCGTGAACCGGCCGAACGCAGTCGCCGAGTAGTAGCCGGTCACATCGACGATGAGGTCCACGGCACCGGAGGTGTAGAGGCAGATCGTGCCATCAGCAGCGACCGGGATCACGACGAGGTTCGGACGAGAGCGTCCCGGCTTGGGGTTGAGGTTCGACGCAGATGGCTGCTGGTCGTCGCACGCCCACGCCGTCACGTAACCGCCTTCGGTCGCCTGGGTGCTCGTCACGTTCAGTGCGACCGCCTCGGCGCCGTTCGGCACACCGGCCACGCCGGCCACAGGAATCACGAGCGTCTGGCCGTTGCGCAGCTGCGGGGCGCCCTGCCCGTTGCGGGTGTCCGCGATGCGGGTCGGTGTGAGCGGGGTGAACCGTGAGGCCCCGGACGATCCGTAGTAGCCGTTCACGTCGATGAGCAACTGCGCGTCGACGCTCGAGAACGCGCACAACCCGCCGTTCGCATCGAGCGGGATCGTCGCCGCGTTCGGAACCACGTCGCCCTTCGCGAAGTTGAGCGTCGACACGATCGGTTGGGTGCTCGAGCAGTTCCACAGCGTCACGAAGCCGCCACCGGCGGGCTCGGCCACGGTGAAGTTCGCGCTCACGGCGCTCACCCCACCCGGGATGCTTGCACGACCGCCGATCTGAATTCGCTTGGCCTGGTTGGCGCGCAACGACGTCGCGCCGAGGTTGATGCGAGTGTCGACCACCCGAACTGGCTCGATCGATTGGAATCCTGCCGGGCTTGCCGACGGTGACGCGACCGGTGCCGGCTCCTGCACGGGGCCGATCGCGGCCTGCGGATCGACCGTGAAGGTCCAACTGACCGTTCGCGCTGCGGTGCGTGCGGTCGCCGTGTAGGTACCCGGCTGGAGCTGCACGCGGGGGACCGCAACGACGACGTTGTCGAACGCAAGAATCTGCTGTGCCGCGCCGTTGGTGTTGAGCGGCGACAGCGTGCACGTCTCGACCGGGCCCGACGGGCCGGTGAGGGTGGTCGACACGCTGCCGGTGACGGCCTCCGGCATCATCGCGAACACCGGCAAGCCGGCCGGCGTGCCGGTCCAACCGCAGAAGTCGAGCGGGTTCGGGGTCTCGGTGATGAACTTGTTGAGGCTGGTGGTGCTGCCGTTGCCGGGGAAGGTGATGGCACCCGGGTACGGCGTGCGCGACCCGAGGCCGCTGAGCACGTCGAGGGTGGCGCCCGAGCGCCAGCGAGGCGTGTTCGCGTTGTTGCATGCCCCGTAGCCGACTCGCTGGAGGTCGCGACGGAGCACGCCGATCGCGTGGAACGGTCCCGTCATCCAGAGCTCGATGTGGCTGCGATCGAGGGTGTTGAACACACTCGACACGGCGACGTTGCCATTGCGACCGGCCCGGGCACCGTCCACGGTGTAGCCGGGCTTCGACGGTTCCTCGTAGTGGGTGATGTCATTGAGGAGCATGTAGCACGAGTGCTTCACGGCGCCGGTCGAGAGCGTGGGATCCTCGTTGACGGGCCCGAGCCCCGACATCGCACGGAAGTAGTTGACGGTGGTGAGCCAGTCGGCGTCGGGAGCGATGAACGGCGGCGACGGGCTCGATGCCGTGGCGATCGGCAGCGCCGAGGGCAGCGCGACGAAGGCTGCCGCCACTCCAACTGCTGTCATCCATGCTCGCTTCATGCAACCGCTCCGTGGTTCGCGTGATCTGTCAAGACGGTCTTCGGGAGCCCCCGTCCGTGCCTTGAGTCGATTGCGTGACGCGACCGCGGCCCGCCGTGGAGTTGACGGTCTCTTGAGGGTCTGCGGCGTTCGAACTGACGGAATCACGCCACGGCTAGGGTCGAAGCGATGGCTGGCACGTTGTTCATCACCGGGAACCCGGCCGCCGACCGACTCCTGAACCGCAACCCGAACGCGCTGCTGATCGGGATGCTGCTCGACCAGCAGGTGCCGATGGAATGGGCGTTCACTGGGCCGCTCACCCTCCAGCAGCGGCTCGGACACCTCGACCCGCGCCGGATCGCGGCGATGGACGTCGACGAGTTCGTCGCGGTGTGCTGCGCGAAGCCAGCGATCCATCGCTATCCCGCTGCGATGGCCCGACGGATTCACGAACTGTGTGGTGTGCTCACCGCCGACTACCGCGGCAGCGCCGCGCGCCTCTGGACCACCGCCACCGACGCCGGCGAGCTGTACGACCGGTTGCGCGCGCTCCCCGGGTTCGGCGAGGAGAAGGTACAGATCTTCATCGCGCTGCTCGCCAAGCGGTTCGACGTCAGGCCCACCGGATGGGAGCACGCCGCTGGTGTCTTCGCCGACGACCAACCGCGCACCGTTGCCGACATTCACGATGCCGCGTCGCTCGCAACGGTCCGCGAATGGAAGCGCTCGGCCAAGGCAGCCAAGCGCGACAAGCAGGACCGACCTCTGCCAGGATGACTCGGTGAGCCAGTACTACGAGACCCGACTGGCCTTCGATCCGGCGCGCAGCGAGGTGTGGCGTCACGTGGCCGGGTACCTCCAGCGATGGGTCGACCCGAACGCACCGCTGCTCGATCTCGCGGCCGGCTATGCCGACTTCCCGAACCACGTGCGGGCGTCGCGCAAGGTGGCGGTCGACATGAACCCCGGTCTGCCCGAGCTCGCCGGGTCGGGCATCGAATCGATCGTCGGTGACGCCACCGACCTGTCGCGATTTGCGGACGGCGAGTTCGGATCGGTGTTCGCCAGCAACTTCGTCGAGCACCTCGATCACGACGCGATCGATCGCTTGCTCGCGGGGATCCATCGGGTGCTGCGCCCCGGCGGCAACCTCCTGCTCGTCCAGCCCAACTTCCGGCTCGCCCCGAAGCAGTACTTCGACGACTACACCCACCGCACGATCTGGACCGATCGGTCGCTCACCGATCTGGTCACCGCCGCGGGCCTCCCGGTGGTGCACGTCGAGCCGAGGTTCCTGCCGCTCACGATGAAGTCGCGACTGTCGTTCGGCCATCGACTCGTACCGCTCTACCTCCGGCTCCCCTACCGGCCGCTCGCCGGACAGATGCTGGTCGTCGCTCGCCGCCCGTGAATCGACCCGACGCCGACCAGCTCCGCCGCGCGCTCGTGTCGCCGTACACGATCGTTGCCGTGGTGTCGCTGTGGCTGACGCGCACCTACTGGGTGCCCGGCCGCTACGTCGCCGCGTTCGATACGTACACGTACTCGGGTCCGAACGTGGAGGTCGCGAAGGATGCGTACCGCCGCTGGCGGATCCCGCTCGTGAACGACTGGATCTTCGGTGGCGTCCCGCATCTCGGCAACCAGCAGACGGGGGCGCTGTATCCACCGAAGGTGCTGACGTTGCTGTTCGAGAGCAACCGTTCGATGGGCATCCTCATCGGCCTGCACATGGTGGTGCTCGGGTGCGGCATGGTTGCACTCGCACGTCGCCTCGGCGCGCGGAACGCGGGCGCCACGATGGCGGGCATCTTCACCGTTGCCTCGGGCGCGATGATCACGAAGACGACGCAGTTTGAGCAGATCCTCGTGCTGGCCTGGGCGCCGCTGCTGCTCGTCGCCATCCACGCGACGCTGCACGCGAAGGATCCTCGGCGTGCGATGGCTGCCACCGCGGGGGTGACCGCGGCGGTGCTGCTTGCCGGTCATCCGCAGCTCGTGTATCAGGTGATGGTGTTCGCTGCGGTGGCGACGATCGCGTTCACCATCGGCGGTGAGCGGTGGCGACGACTCCCGCACGTTGCGGCTGGCACCGTGCTCGGTGCGCTGATCGCCGCACCACAACTCGTCGCGTCGCTGCTGGCCGTTGCCGACAGCGCGGTGTCGGGTGGACGCGACGAAACGAAGTTGCTCGACCCTGCGTTGCGGCTTCGTCCGTCCACCACCTGGCAGGCGCTGCTCGGCACCGTGCAAGACCGCGACCACGCGGTGTTCGCGGGCGCGTTCGAGGCGATCGTGTTCATCGGCGTGGTGGTGGCGCTGCTCGCGATCGTCGGGTGGATCGACGCGCTGCGTGATACCGGTCGTCGACCCGTGGCGATCGTGTTGGGAGCACTGGCGGCCCTGTGCTTCGTGTGGTCGTACGGACCGCACACGTTCGTCTTCCGGGCGGCGTTCGACTACCTGCCCGGCTTCGATCTCGCTCGTGTGTCGGCGCGCTGGATCGTGGTCACGGTGATCGTCGCGGCGCTCTACGCGGGCTTCGCGATCGACGTGCTCGTGCGACGGGTCGAGCGCTGGCACGTGATCACTGCGATCGCGACCGTCGTCGGGGTGATCCTCGTGATGGCGGTCGGGCCGTTCGTACTGTCTGAGCGCCGTGTGCTCGCGCTGTGGGCTGTGTTCGCCGCAGCCGTGCTTGCGCTGATCATCGTGTCGTGGCGATTCCCCACCCGCGCGCGGCCACTCGGCGCGGCCGTGGTGGCGGTTGCGTGCGTCGAGCTCACCTTGATGTCGATCCATTCGATCCCGCAAGACCTCCGGACCGACCGCCCGTTCACCGATCGAGGCACCGCGACGCTCGAGTGGCTCGCCCGCCAGGACGGCACCACGATCGCGTTCACCGACGACGGTCGCGGCGTGGCCTACGACATCGCAGGGCTCCGGCCGAACACCAACGTGCTCGCACGTGTTCGCTCGATCGACGGCTACGACGGTGGCGCGCAGATCACCAAGCAGTGGGCCGAAGCGATGCGTCGCTTCACTCCCACGCCGGCGACCGAGCTCCCGATGCGCAACTCGCTGTCGGTTCCCACCGATCCGGCTGCGATGGCGCGCATGGGCGTCCGATTCATCTTGCTCGACCAGGCCAGGCCGGCAGTCGACTTCCTGCCCGAGTGGGTCGGACCGGTTGCGGGCGACGACCAGCTCGCCGTGTGGGAGAACCCCGCGTGGGTGGGCGATGCGATCGCATGGCCGAGCGCCGCCCTCCCCGGCGATGCCGCGCCCGCCGACCTCCTGCGCGAGCAGCCAGATCGATGGGCGGACACCGCCATCGTCGACACGCTCGACACCCCACTCACCTGTTCATCCGACGCCAACTGCTCACCCACGGGGCTGGCGCTTCAACGGATCACGCCCGAGCATCTGCGCATCGACGCCCAACTCGAGCAGCGTTCGATCGTGATGGTCGATCGCCAGGCGATTCGCGGGTGGAGCGTCGAGGTCGACGGCATCTCGCGCCCGACGGTCGTGGTGGACGGCCTGTTCCTCGGTGTCGATGTGCCTGCGGGTGAACACACGATCGTGTGGCGCTACCACCAGCCGGGGCTGCTCCTCACCCTGGTGGTGGCGTTTGCTGCACTTGTCGCGACGGGCGCGCTGGTGGTCCGTCGGCGAGTGGTTCCCGTGGCAGAGGATCTCCAAACCGCTCAAGCCGACGCGCCGCGCGGACCGATACTCGGGTAGCCATGTCGACGATCACTGAACGCCCTCGTACCCGACCGCGCATGTGGCGTGCCCTGACGGTCGCGGTGCTTGCTTCGACCGCAGTGGTCGTTGCGGGTCCGGTACCGGGTGCCGCCGCGCTGAGCTTCACCTTCACGGTCGACTCCGCGGGCGGCTGGGGTGCGATCGGGGTGGACGTCATCAACAACGGCGCGTCGGTCGCCGGCGGCTACATGATCAAGCCGTGCAGCCTCGATCCGCAGGAGGCCGTGCTGGGGTGGGACGGCGGCGGCAACCTCACCGGTACCCGGAGTCTCAACGTTGCGGCGACCGAGCTTCGCTTCGAGCTCTACCCAGGGCCGTGCGGCACCTATTCGCCGTGGAACAACGTCGGTGGCATCCACATCGAGGCGTCGACGAGGGTGACCAACCTCGGACGGGTGAAGACAGCAGTCCTCGGTCGAGACGGTGCGTTCCGCATCGATGGTCCGATCATCTCCTCTACCCCGATCACTGAGGGCCGTGTTCACGTCGACGCGTTCCAGATCGGCACCGGCTACCCCGACCCGCCCGCGCCGCTGCAGTCGAACGGCATCGTCGAGTGGGGTGCGTTCGCGTCGGGTCCGAGCCGCGGCACCGAGTGGACCGCGGGAGTTGGTTGGTCGGGCCGCTACATCATGTTCATCAAGGACGAAGCCACGAACCGAAAGATCCAGACGTTGGTCGACATTGCGCCGGGGTCGATCCCGACGGTCGACCTCGACGCGATCTGCTTCGGGTTCGACACCTGCAAGTACGACACCGGTTTGCCCGGAACCGCGGCCGGCTCGTTCCACCCGACCAGTCCCACGCGCATCCTCGACACCCGCGTCGGACTCGGCATCGGGTCGGCCATGAGCATCGGTGATGGCCGGAGCGGTTCGCCGAATCCGATCACACGGCGCGCCGAGACGGACAATCACGATCTGCAGGTGACCGGACGGTTCGGCATCCCGACCGCGGGAGTCTCCGCCGTGCTGTTGAACGTCACCGCAGTCGACGCGATCGCAGCGGGCTACGTGTCGGTGGTGCCGAAGCCGCAGCGCGTCAACGACGTGTTCAACGATCAAGGCACGTACTGGTCGACACCGTCGACATCGAACATCAACGTCGACAACCACACCGCGGTACCCAACCTCGTGCTTGCCCGAGTGGGTGCCGGCGGCAAGATCCGCATCGTCAACGGGACGTGGGGAACGATGCACGTGGTGGCCGACGTGGCCGGCTGGTTCGGCACGGGTGGCGCGTACACCAACGGCGCCGGCTTCCAGGGTGTCGTTCCCGACCGTGCGATGGACAGCCGCACCGGCATCGGTGGACCGGCGAGCCGGTTCGCCGTCGGCGAGAGCCGCAGCGTGCAGATCGCCGGTTCGTTCGGGATCCCGTCGACAGCTCAGTCCGTGGTGGTCAACATCACGTCATCGGCGTCGGATGGCGTCGGCTACCTCACGGCCTATCCGGACGGCGAGAGCGCACCGCTCGCCTCCAACGTCAACTCGGTCGGTCGTGGCACGGCACGCGCGAACCTCGCGGTGGTGAAGGTCGGCGCCGGCGGACGGATCCGGGTGCTGGCCTCGGAAGCCGCAACCGACGTGATCATCGACGTGCTCGGCAGCTTCGGCCCATATGGCGGCAACGTCACGACGATCACACCCGAGCGCCTCGTCGACACCCGCTCGAACTTCGGGGCGAGCGGACCGATCGGTCCAGGCCAGACACGCACGTTCCAGGTGACGGGACGCGGCAGCGTCCCGGGCAACGCGACGGCAGTGCTCGCCAACGTCACGTCGACGCAGTCGACCTCCGACAGCTATGTCACCGTGTGGCCGACCGGTTCGGCGCAGCCGGCGACGTCGACGGTCAACTTCGAAGGCGGGCGCACCACGCCCAACATGATGATCGTGAAGCTCGGTGCGGGCGGTCAGCTGACGGCGTTCAACGAACGTGGCAACACGCAGCTGATCGTCGACATCCTCGGCTACGTGACCTGACGGTCGGTCGCAACGAACTCGCGGAGCCGATCAGCAAAGACGGCTGCGGAGAAGTCGGTCGATCGCCGCACGGCTGCGGATGACAACTCACTGCGGCGCCCATCGTCGGTGGCGAGCTCGACCGTTGTGGCCTGGAGCTCGCTGATCGTGCGCCACTGCACCCCATCGATCCCGTTGCGAACGATCTCGGCCGGGCCGGCCGCACCAAAGACGATCGGCACCGCGCCCGCGGCCATCGCCTCCACCACCGAGATGCCGAAGTGCTCGAACCGTTCCGGGTGGGTCTCGGGGTCTTCGCCGAAGCCGCCACCGTGCCAGTAGAGGCTCGACGACGCGAGGATCTCGTGCACGCGTTCTCGCGGCGCGTTCACGTGGACATCGACGGGCAGGCCCTGCGCGGCGCGCTTCACGGCGAGCATGTAGTCGCGATTGGCGCCGTCGCAGCCACCGACGATGGCGAGCCGCCACCCGTCGAGGCGACCGGTCCGGTGGAGCACGGTGAACGCGTCGAGCAACTCGCGTTGCTTCTTGCTGTGGCCGTGTGACGGGTCGAAGAACCGACCGAGCACGAGGATCGTTCGCTCCTTGGTGCCGGGCACCACGGCAGGGCTCACCGGCGGATGGAGCACGTCGCCTGCCACACCCCACAGGCGCTCGACCCAGTGCGCGGTGAACGCCGAGTTCGACAGGTATCGCCGATACGTGGGCACGAACTCGACGCGACGGATGCGCCGGTCGAATGCGGCCTGCACCTCGCGCAGCCGGTACGGCAGCCGTGGCGGCACGCGCAGCGCGCGCACCCCGATGACGCCGAGTCGGCTACGCATCGCATCACCACGCGTGGGCACCACCCCGGGGAAGTGGACGTAGTAGTAGCCGAGTGGCGACTGGTTGACGGCCTTGCTGAGGTAGGTGCCGTTCACGAACACGTCGAAGTCGGCGCTCGCCGCACCCGCCTCGGTGTCGTCGACCACGCGGCGGTAGTCGCACTCACCGAGGTTCACACCGAGCCGTTCGCGGGTGCGGGCCACGTCGACCGGTTGCGGTCCGAGGAGGGTGACGTCGTGGTCGCGGCTCAGCACTTCGGCGATCGTGCCGTCGACCTGCTCGCCGCCGCCGTACGTCGACCAGTACAGGTCGTACACGCCGACGCGCAGCCGGCTCACTTCGTGACCGCCCATGTCATCAACGACTCACGCGTCTCGACGACGGGCATGGCCCGACGCTCGGCGATCGTCGCGGGCAGCGCCTGGAGGTAGCCGCGCAGTACCTTCCACCGGTGCGCCACCTCTGCGCGAACGGGCAGCCGCAGCGTGAGCGGCCGGATGGCGTAGTGGCGAACCAACGTGATCGCGAAGCGCTTCACCTCGCCGAGGCCCGCTCGCAACGCGAGCCCGACCGGGGCGTTCTTCGCCAGCACGAGCAGCCGGTTGCGTTGCGTGTAGTAGGCGAACACGGGTGAGCCGACGCCTGACGACGCGGCGTGACGGTGCCGCACCAGCGCGCCCGGCGCGTAGACGTAGCGCCAGCCTTGGATGCGGCCTCGCCACGAGAGGTCGGTGTCTTCGTAGTAGAGGAACAGCCGCTCGTCGAACAGCCCCACCTCGTCGAGATACGTGCGCCGAAGCAACACCGCACCGCCGCACCACGCGAAGACGTCGGCAGGTGCTGCGTACTGCCCGCGGTCGACCTCCAGGAAGCCGCGGTCGCCGCCGTGGCCGCCGGCGAACAGGTTGGAGCCGACGTTGTTGACCACGTCGAACGGTTCGGGCGGAATCGCCACGGTCACCCACACCGGTTCACGCCCGACGGTGATCTCCTGACGATCGACGTCGGAGGTGACGACGACGGTGACCGGGTCGATCGATCGCAGGCGCAATGAGATCGACGACGGCCGCTCCCCGTCGATCGCCTTCACCCGCACCGCGCCGTGCGCGCTGGTCCACCGAGCGATCTCCTCGTCGAACTCCTCGAGCGGCCCTTCCTGGCCGTGGATGCCCTCGTCGTACACGAGTCGCTCATCGACGCGCTGGTCGTCGAGTCGCACCCCGGTGATGCGCGCACCGAGGATGCGGCCATCGCGGCCGTAGCGACGGGCGCCAGTCACGTCGAGCTCCACCCCGTGGTAGCGGTCGGCGAAGAGCAGCTTCGCGTTCACGGCACCGATGCGGTCGTCCTGGCCGAGTGCCGCGACCATTGCACGCAGCCAACCCGGGTCGACGGTGGCGTCGTTGTTGATGAGCGCGACGAGGTCGTGGTCGCCCTCTCGTCGCATACCGAGGTTGCATCCACCTGCGAAGCCGAGGTTGGCCAACGGCTCGAGCACGATGATCGACGCGTATCGCGGGTCGGCTCCGACGCGTTCGACGACGTCGTCGACGGAACCGTTGTCGACCATCACGATCTCGAGTCGGTCGGCCGGCCAGTCGGTGGCGAGCAGCGAGTCGAGGCAGTCGAGGGTCATGGTCCCGCCGTCGAAGTTGAGCACGACGACACGGACCTTGGGAAGGGTCGGTTCCATGAGCGGCGTCACGCTAATCGGGATCGATGGCCGCTGGTGTCGCGGCTTCGACGAGATCCCACGGCTTCACGTAGCGACCGACCACGTCGGCCGGGAGCCGATCGACGACCTCAGGCGCCGCCAGGCCGACGCCGCCGTGCGGCTCGCGCAGGGTGCGATGCCAGCGCTGTCCGAGTTGGGCGAGCGCTGCCACCGTGTCGGCGCCGACCCGCGGCCACGTCCATCGTGCCGCCGCTCGCGCGGCTGCGGAGACGAGGACAGCGCGGTGGTCGTCGTCGACCAAGGCCCGCTCGATCGCCGCCGCGATCGACGCGTCGGACGAGGGGTCGAACAGCGCGGCCGGTTCGCACAGGATCTCCGGCAGTGCCGAGGTGTTGGAACAGATGACCGGGCAGCCGCACGCCGCGGCCTCGAGCACGGGCAAGCCGAAACCCTCGTCGAACGACGGCATCAGCGAGAGCCGGGCACCTTGGAACAGTGCGACGAGTTCGGCGTCGGTGACCGAACCGGTGATGATCACCGACGATTCCACACCCGCGTCTCGTACACAGGCCGTCCACCGGGCGAGCCACGCCGGGGTGTGGCTGTTGGCGATCACCAGGTGATGACCATCGCGGGCCGACTCGGGCACGAGCGCCCACGCGCGGATCAACCCTTCGGTGTTCTTGCGCTCGTCGATGCCGGTCACCGACACGACCCATCGGTCGACGGCCGGTGGCAGCACACGTTCGAGCAGCGGTCGCACCGGTTCCGTGGCGGGCCGGAAGCGCTCGTCGTAGCCGGCGCCGATGGTGCGGGTGCGCTCCATCGGGAACCGCAGTTCGTCGGAGGCGGTGGTGCCGCTGAAGTCGGAGATGGAGAGCATTGCGTCCAACGTTCGGGTGAGCACGGCCCGCACCTCGGCCTGTACGCGAGCGTGCGGGCCCGAGAGGTAGTGGTCGGGGTAGCGGTACGGGATCACGTCGTACATCACGGCGGCGACGGGGATCCCGGACTCCGTCACGATCGATGGCACAGGGTCGAACGGGATCGGGTGGAGCATCAGCCCGGTGGCGACGTACCAGGTGCCGGTGTGGGTGTGGCGCGCGATCGTGGAGGGCGACCACCGCTCCAGCCGATCGTCGGGCACCACCTCGGCGAGGATGGCGCGCTCGTCGTCCGTTGCGTACAGCGCGATCACCGGTGCGCCCACACGCACCAGCCCGTCGAGCAGGCCGAGCACGTAGCGACCGATGCCTCGGCCGCCGGCTGTCGGATGGGCTACGGGGCGGCCATCGACGAGGACCGTGGCGACGTCGTGCGTCATCCGTTCGGAGTGGCCTCGGCCGTGCGATCGGTGAGCAGTGCGATCTGCCGCTCGATCACCTGCGCGGCCGCAACGGCGGTGTCGGTGTCGAGGCGCAGTCGTTCCGCGTAGCCGAGGTACAGCGGGACCGCCTCCGCGGCACCAGACCGAACGTCGTGGTTGAGCTCTTGCACGATCTCGCTGATCTGGCCGACCGAGTGGTTCAACGCCAGCACGACGTCGCGGAGTGACGCCACGTCGGCACGGAGTTGATCGACCTGCGCTGCCGTGGCGGCAGGCGGCACGGGCGGACGACCGGTGAGACGACGCAACAAAGCCACGTGGGCAGGCTAACGCTGCGCTGTGGGGGCGCCGGGCACACTCCGTCGGTGGCGGAGTCGGGCCCGAACGCACATCCCGATCATCTCCATCCCGAGACCGAACGCCTTGCCGAAGTCCCCCGTCACCGCGCTGTCGCCCACGCGCTCCTGGTACTTCACGGGCACCTGCACGAACGTCATCCGCTGATCGACGACGTGCAGCATCATCTCGAACCCGAACGACGAGGCCGTGGTAACGCAGAGCGGCTCGATCCGATCGAGGGCGCCGCGGCGAAGCACACGAAACGTGCACCCGACGTCGGACAGATAGACCGAGTTGAACAGCACCTCGGTGAGCTTGGCGACCGCCCAGTTGCCCCAGCGCAGGAACCAGCCCATGTTCGCCCCACTGAGGATGAACGTCTGCACGGTGCGCGACCCGAACACCACGTCGACGTCGTCGGTGTAGGGCAGCAACTTGCCGAGGTCGCGTGGATCGAACGTGCCATCGGGCTCGCAGATGCACACGAGATCGGCGTCGCGAGTTTCGGCGAGGCCGCGGCGGATCGCGGCGCCGTACCCCTGGAGCGTCTCGTGCACCTCACGCGCCGAGGTGGGCGCAACCTCCGGTGACGTGTCGGGGTGGGCGTTGTTGTTGACCACGACGATGTCGTCGACGATCCCGAGCGCCTCGAACGCGCGGATGCACGCGGCAATGCTGCCCGCTTCGTTGTAGGTGGGCAGTACCACCGCCACGCGTTGTCCGTTCCACATCGCTGTTGATCCTGTCAGCCGGAGGTGGTGCCGAGCGCGGCAACCGGGAGGTAGACCACGGCGGGGCCCACGACCCGACGCTCGTACTCCTCCACCGGGAGGAACAGTCGGCTCGGGTCGTCCTCACCGGCGAAGAACACGAACGCGATCCGGTCGTGCGGCGCCGCCTCCACCGCTCGCTGGCGAATCGGGAAGCGAATCGGCAGCGGGTAGAGCACGCCGCTCTGCAACGCACGGTCGCCGGCGAAGTCGACCGGGAGGGCGAGCCAGTAGCTGCCGTAGATGTGCTCGATACCCGCATCGTCGAGCATCGTCGTGATCTCGCCGAGGTAGGCGTTCGGATCACCGGTGGCCGACCACAGTGGACGAATCGTCGGCAGCGTGAACGCCAGCACCCAGAGCGGAATCGCGACCGCAACGACGGCAACCGTGATGTTCGGTCGGATGGCGGCCAGCCGATCGATGCCGACCGCTACTGCGATCACGAGGAACGGGAACGAGATGACTGCGTAGCGCCCGTCGATCGTGTAGGCGAGGTTCTGGAACACGGCCATGATCGGGAACACACCGAGCAGCACGGCCGGTACCAGCCATCGCGATGACGCGTTCGATCGCCGCACCATCGTGACGACGCCGACTACGACGAGCGCGAGGAACACGCCGTACAGGAGCAGTCCGATCAACCGGTTCGGATGCCAGATCATGAACTGGTCGCGCAACCCGAGCCCGCGTGGGAGGAGCTCGCGGAAGAAGCCCTGGAGGCGGCCGGTGTAGGTGCCCGGCACCTCGATCGGCGCTTCGAGCGACGGCCATCCGTTCACGGCGTTCCACAGCAGCAGCGGTGAGCAGCCGACGATGCCACCACCGATGACGGCCACCAGGGTGCGCACCTGGCGGCGATGGACGACGAGCACGACGAGCACCATCGGCACGGTGGTCGCCAGGAACATCGGATGCATCCAGAACGCGAGCCCGCACAGTGCACCGAACGCGGCGGCTTCGCGCAGCGACGGATCGGTCGCATCCTCGTCACGACGGTCGAGTCGGCGAAGTGCAAGCAGGCACGCGAGCAGCGTCACGAGCATGCCCGACGAGTAGCTCTCGTACGCCGTCACCGACAGCAGCAGCAGCGCGCCCGGCGTCAACCACAGAAACGCTGCGGTGAGCCAGGCAACGCGTTCGCCGCCGAGACGACGACCGACGAACCAGCCGACGATGCTCGCGATCAACCACCAGATCGCGGGGAGCACCTTGAGCGAGATGATGCTGCTCCCGAAGACGGCCACGAACGGCGCGTACACGTACGACTCGAACGGCAACGTGTAGCTGGTGCCGCCGAGCACGATCGGGATGCGGCCTCGGAGGATCTCGAACGACTGGATGCCGGTGTAGGCCTCATCCGCGAGCAGCACTGCCGCAGTCGATCGGAGCACGATCACGCGAACGATCACGCCGGCGAGGAACAGCGCGCCCACGAGAAGCGCCGTGGTCCGGTGGATGCGACCGGGCAGGGCGAGGCGCGACATCGTGCGCCGACGCTACCAGGGCACTCACCGGTCGACCGGTTGCCCTGACGCCCGTCGACCCCCTCGGTACACTGCTCCAGCCATGTCTCTCCGATCGGCGGTGGCGCACCGCAACCTGCTCTACCTGCTGTCGTTGCGAGAGCTCCGCACCCGGTACAAGAAGTCCGTCCTCGGGTGGGCGTGGAGCCTGCTGAACCCGATCACGCAGATGCTCATCTTCTCGGTGATCTTCCTCTACGTGTTCAAGGCGACTCCACCGATCGGCGACCCGAGCGGGCTCCAGAACTTCCCGCTCTACTTCCTCAGCGGCGTGCTCCCGTTCAACTTCTTCGCGATCAGCGTCGGCACGTCGATCGGTGCCGTGCAGGCGGGTTCCGGCCTCATCAAGAAGGTCCAGTTCCCGCACGAGCACCTCGTCTACTCGGTCATCGTCGCCCAGTTCGTGACGCTGCTGATCGAGTTGCTCGTGCTGGCGGCCGCCATGCTCATCGCAGGCAACATGGTGCTGCCGTGGATCCCCGTGCTGCTGTTCATCCTGCTGTGTCTCACGCTGTTCACCACGGGTGTGGCGCTCGTGCTGGCCGCAGCGAACGTCTTCTACCACGACGTCAACTACCTCTGGGGAATCCTCGCCCAGATCCTCTTCTACACGACACCGGTCATCTACAACCCGGCCAACATCACGCTCGAGCCGTTGCGACTGCTGGCCCTGTACGGCCCAACGGGCAGCTACATCACCGCCGTCCACAACGTCGTGTACGACCTGCGGATGCCGACCGCGTTGCGGTTCACGCAGCTCTTGGTGATGGGCGTGTCGATGTTCATGCTCGGCACGTGGGTGTTCAACAAGTTGTCGCCCCGATTCGCGGAGGAGATGTAGTGGCCGCCGAACTCGCGCTCGAAGTCGACCATCTCACGAAGACCTTCCGCACGCACCAGGACAAGGTGAACTCGCTGAAGGCGCTCATCGCCGGCGGCGGACGCAACCGCTACGACGAGTTCGTGGCGCTCAACGACGTCACCTTCGATGTGCGCGAGGGCGAGATGTTCGGCGTGATCGGGCACAACGGCTCGGGCAAGTCGACGCTGCTGAAGTGCATGGCCGGCATCTTGCAGCCCAACGCCGGGTCGGTGCGCGTGCATCGCCGGATGTCGGCACTGCTCGAGCTGGGCGCCGGCTTCCACCCCGAGCTATCGGGTCGCGAGAACGTGTTCCTCAACGCCGCGATCCTCGGCATGGGACGACGCGAGATCGCGGCGCGGTTTGACGAGATCGTCGAGTTCTCGGGACTGCAAGCATTCATCGACGCGCCGGTGAAGACGTACTCGTCGGGGATGTACGTGCGTCTCGCATTCGCCGTGGCGATCAACGTCGACCCGCGGCTACTGATCATCGACGAGATCCTCGCGGTGGGTGACGTCACCTTCCAGCGGCGCTGCCTCGAGAAGTTCGTCCAGTTCCGCAACGAGGGTCGCACGATCATCCTCGTCACCCACGCGATGAACACCGTGAAGGAAATGTGTGATCGCGCGATCTGGCTCACCCACGGCGTGCTCACTGGTGAAGGCGACCCCGCCGAGCTGGTGGACGACTACACCGAGTCGATGCTGGGTGCCAACGCCCGCACCGAGGACGGCAGCATCCGCCGCGGTTCGGGCGAAGTGCAGATCACGGGTGTCGAGCTGATCGCTGGCGACAATCCTGAGCCGGTGAAGCGCTTCCGCACCGGCGACGACGTGACCATCCGCCTGCACTACCGAGCCGAGAAGGCCGTACCGCGACCGGTGATCGGCATCTCGATCGAGCAGTTGGGTGGCGCACTGGTGACGACACCCACCACCCGCGACGTGGGCTTGCTGCCCGACGTGATCGAGGGTGAAGGCACGATCGAGATCGCGCTTGCGAAGGTGCCGATGCTGCCAGGCACGTACGACCTGAACACGAGCATCACCGACTTCAACCTGTCGCACGTCTACGACCACCTGCAGCTCGCGCTTCGATTCGACGTGATGACCGGCAAGCCCTACGAAATGGGCGGCGTCGTCACCCTGCACCCCTCGTGGGTCATCAGCTGACGAGTCGGGCGGACGACGGCGACGAAGGCCGTCGGACCAGGGTCACGTCCA
The DNA here is from genome assembly GCA_049318665.1 of Ilumatobacteraceae bacterium. Lineage (GTDB taxonomy): Bacteria > Actinomycetota > Acidimicrobiia > Acidimicrobiales > Ilumatobacteraceae > VFMC01. The sequence continues at coordinate 16,593 of JBMOFX010000031.1, forward strand.
TCGGCGTTGCGAACCGCGTGATGATGCTCGAGTTCGCCACGTACAGCGTCA
>JBMOFX010000032.1:0-16212 GCA_049318665.1 Ilumatobacteraceae bacterium
AGCGGCCTTGGCCGGGCTCTTGGCAGGCTTCGCGCTCGCCGCCTTCGTTGCAGGCGCGCTCTTGGCAGGGGCGGCCTTCGCAGCAGGTGCCGCCTTCGTTCGGTTGGTGGACGCGTTCGCCTTGGTGGGCGCAGCCTTTGGCTGCGCTTTCGACTTGGGGGCTGTGGCCATGATCGCAAAGACCTCCGTCGAGCCTGATCAGGGGCCGGATGATACCGGCACCCAGTTCCGAATCGGGGAACCGGACCGACGCGGAGGGACTCAGCGAACGCGGACGGCGAGGTGAATCGGCTCGCCATCGAGCTCGGCATTGAGCTCGGCAGCGTCGAACACGATCGCCGTGGCCAGGGTTTCTGCCGCGACGAAGTCTTCGTGGACGGCGAGACGGCGCCGCAACGATTCGGGCAGACCGAGCGTGAGCTCGATCCGATCGGACACCTGGAGACCCGCCTCGCGGCGGGCCTGCTGCACCAATCGGACGAGGTCACGGGCAACACCCTCGGCTTCCAGCTCGGGCGTCACGTCGATGTCGAGCACCACCACACCGGCACCGCCGGCCAGCGACGTGCTCGCGCCGTCACCGGCAACGACGAGCTTGAGCGAGTACTCCCCCGGCAGCAACTCGATGCCGCCGGCTACCACGGCATCGCCGTCTTGACTCCAGTCTCCTGCCTTCACGGCCCGGATCACTTGCTGCGTCGTCCCACCGAGACGTGGCCCGAGCGTGGCCGGGACCACTTGGAGTTCGTGGGTGGCGACGGCAGCAACGTCGTCGGTGAGCACGATCTGCTTCACGTTGACCTCGTCGGCGATCAGTCCGACGAAGCCGGCGAGACGATCGGCGCCCGGCACTGCGACGGTGAGCGATGCGAGCGGCTGACGGACACGGCGCTGATGCGCCTTGCGGACCCGCAGCGTCGACGAGCACACCTCGCGCGCGAGATCCATCGTTGCCACGAGGTCGGCGTCGGCCGGCAGCAATGTCGCGTCCGGCCAATCGGTGAGGTGGACGCTCCGCTCGCCGGTGAGATCGCGGTACACGGCCTCCGTGGTGAGCGGCAGCAGCGGTGCCGCCACGCGACACAGCACCGCGAGCACCGTGTGCAGCGTGTCGATGGCGTCCTGATCGCCGGCCCAGAAGCGGTCGCGACTGCGGCGCACGTACCAGTTCGTGAGCGCGTCGAGGAAGGTGCGCACGGTGCCGCACGCCGCGAACAGGTCGTAGGCATCCATCTGCGCCGTCAGGTCGCGCACGAGGTCGTGCGTCTTGGCGAGGATGTAGCGATCGAGCACGTCGGTCGCGTCGGTACGCATCGAGCCGGTACGGCCCTCGGCGTTCGCGTAGAGCGACAGGAAGTACCACGAGTTCCAGATCGGCAGCACGATCTGACGGACCGTGTCGCGGATGCCATCCTCGGTGACCGCGAGATCACTCCCACGCAAGATCGACGAGCTGAGCAGGTACCACCGCATCGCATCGGAGCCGTAGGTGTCGAACACCATCATCGGGTCGGGGTAGTTCTGCAGGCTCTTCGACATCTTCTGCCCGTCGTCGCCGAGCACGATGCCGTGGCTCACGCACGTCGCGAACGACGGCCGGTCGAACAACGCTGTTGCGAGCACATGCAAGGTGTAGAACCAGCCTCGCGTTTGACCGATGTATTCGACGATGAAGTCGCCGGGATAGTGCTCGTCGAACCACTCGCGATTCTCGAACGGGTAGTGCACTTGCGCGAACGGCATCGACCCGGACTCGAACCAGCAGTCGAGCACCTCGGGCACGCGTCGCATCATCGACTGACCGGTCGGGTCGTCGGGGTTCGGCCGGACGAGGTCGTCCACCTGCGGGCGGTGGAGGTCGGTGATCGTGACGCCGAAGTCGCGCTCGAGTTCCTCGATCGACCCGTACGCGTCGATACGCGGGTAGAGCGGGTCGTCGCTCTTCCACACCGGGATCGGTGATCCCCAGAACCGGTTGCGGCTGATGCTCCAGTCGCGGGCATTCGCGAGCCACTTGCCGAAGCTGCCCTCCTTGATGTGCTCGGGCACCCACCGGATGTCCTGGTTGAGCTCGACCATCCGGTCGCGGAACGCCGTCACCTGGACGAACCACGAGCTGATCGCTCGGTACACCAACGGTTCGGCGCACCGCCAGCAGTGCGGGTACGAGTGCAGATACGAGTCGTGGCGAACGACGACACCGCGGCGCTTCAGTTCCTTGATGACGTCGGGGTTGGCGTCGAAGACGTGGACGTGCGCCCAGGGCGCGACCTCGGCGGTGTAGCGACCGTGCTCATCCATCGGGCAGATCGTCGGGATGCCGACGGCGTTGCACACGTTCTGGTCCTCCTCACCGAAGCCAGGTGCCATGTGGACGACGCCGGTGCCGTCTTCGGTGCTGACGAAATCGGCCGCGAGCACGTGGAAGGCGTTGGGGGTGTCGGCGAAGAACGGGAACAGGGGCTCGTAGCTGCGCCCCACCAGATCGGAACCCTGCAACGTACCTACCTGCACGGCGCCGTCGAGTTCCTTCTCGTAGGAACCGAGGCGCGACTCGGCGAGGATGTAGCGCTGGCCGTCCTGCTCGAGCACCGCATAGTCGATGTCGGGGCCCACGGCGAGCGCCAGGTTGCTCGGCAGCGTCCACGGGGTGGTGGTCCAGGCGAGGATCTTCTCCCCCGTGCTCAACTGGAACGTGACGGTAAGGGCGGGATCCTGCCGATCGCGATAGACGTCATCCATCCGCGTCTCGGTGTTGCTGAGCGGCGTCTCACAGCGCCAGCAGTACGCGAGCACGCGGAATCCTTCGTAGATCAGGCCCTTGTCCCAGAGCGTCTTGAACGCCCACATCACGCTCTCCATGTACGAGAGGTCGAGGGTCTTGTAGTCGTTGGCGAAGTCGACCCAGCGGGCCTGGCGGGTGACGTAGCGACGCCAGTCGTCGGTGAAACGCAGCACGCTGGTGCGGCACGCGTCGTTGAACTTGTCGATCCCGAACGCGGCGATCGCCGGATGGCCGCTGATGCCGAGTTCCTTCTCGGCGACGACCTCGGCGGGCAGGCCGTGGCAGTCCCACCCGAAGCGCCGATCGACCTTCCAGCCGCGCATCGTCTGGTAGCGAGGAACGGCGTCTTTCACGAAGCCGGTGAGCAGGTGGCCGTAGTGCGGGAGGCCGTTCGCAAAGGGCGGCCCGTCGTAGAACACGTACTCGTCGGCGTCGGCGCGGGCCGCGATCGATGCCTCGAACGTGTGGTCAGCGTCCCAGTACGCGAGCACGCGCTGCTCGAGTCCGGGGAAGGACGGCTGTGGTTCGACGGACGGGTAGCTCATCGGGGTCTCCTGCGTTGTGACGATCCACAGGGACGAGCCGGAGCCCGCGATGCCACCCTGCTTGCCCGCCGCCACAGCCACGGACCACTCGATTTCGCCAGCGTTGACGGGCTGGACCCGCTCGGTTCTAGTGAGCGATCGCCGAGACGGTCGCCGTTCTTCCGAAGGCTCCGGGGTGATGGCCCCATCGACGCCGTTGCGCTCAGGCTACCGCGCGCTCAGAGCCGGCCGTCGGTGCCGTCGAGGTCGTCGTCGAGCGCGTCGACAGGGTGCGGCACGACCTCGACGCCATCAACCGGGGTCCCGTCGGCGTGAAGTACCGGGCCGTCCGGAAACGGCAGGACGGGGGCGGGCTCGACAGCTGGCTCGGCGCTGGCAGTGGTCGAGCCGCCGTGCACCTCATCGGCGAGGGCGGCCAGCGCCGCGGAGGTGGCGCGTACCCGATCGCGTTGGGCGCTGAGCTGGGCGTCGAGTTGCGCGATGTCGCCGATCAGCGCATCGCGCCGTTCGGTCAGCACGGCGATCTCGTCGTGGAGTCGGCCGGACTGCTCGTCGGCGACGCGCTGGGCTTCGGCGCGGGCGGCCACCACCGTCCGCCCTGCAGCTGCTTCGGCCTCGGCCTTGATCCGGGCCGCCTCGGTCTCGGCATCGGCGAGCGTGGAGTCAGCCGTCTTCTGTGCGAGGAGCAACGTGCGACTGATCACCGCAGTGTCGTCGCCGTCCTTTGATTCCTGGAGCTTGGCGAGCGCGGCGCGTGCCCGGGCTTCCATCGCGACCGCCTGCTGCTGCGACGCCTCGAGCTCAGTCGACACCCGAGCCAGATACGTGCGGACCTCATCGGGGTCATAGCCCTTCCGGACCGTCGCGAACGTGGCCGACGCCACCGAGTGAGGGGTGAGTTCCATCAGTCGTGCAGGTCGGCGCCGTGGCCCTGCCGAGACCCAGGCGGCTTCAGGAGATAGACGCCCGTGGCAACCTTCTCCATGCTGCCGTTGAGGCCGTAGCAGAGCCCGCTGGCGAAATCGATGAGCCGACGGGACACGTCGCGCTCAGTCGCTTCGAGGTTCATGATGACGGGGAGACCGTCCCTGAACTTGTCGGCGATCTCCTGTGCGGAGTCGAATCGTCGTGGTCGGACGGTGTAGGGGTCGGCTGTCAACTGGGCACCTCCTCGCGTCGGGGTGGACGAGCGTGACGCGTTGATCGGACGCGGCTGCACGTGAGAATCATCGGTCGCTGCGATCGGGCGTCGGGACAGTGAATCGGTGTCGCGGGTCGGAAAGCTCGGTCGGGTCGGCACCGTGCGGACAGAGGTGTCCGTCTCGTATTCGAGGCTGCGCGTGGGACGCACGTTGGCGTCGGTCGGCGTTGCGGAGCGCGGACGCGCCGGTCGTGCTGGCTCGGGCTCAGGACCGAGGTCGTAGTCGTCGTCGTAGGAATCGTCGGGACCGAGCCCGAGATAATCCATCGCTTTTCGCCAGATCGACATGCACTCCTCCTGTCGGTCACGCTAGCCGACCTGCTCTTCAGGGTCGCGGACGGGAACCGAACAGCGCACTGCCGATCCGTACCTGGGTCGCTCCTTCCTCGATCGCGACCTCGAGATCGGCGCTCATCCCCATCGAGCATGTTGCGAGACCGAGCTCGTCGACGAGCGCGCGCACCGCACGGAACCCCGACCGCGCCGCCTCCGGTCCGCCCTCGGTGGGACCGACCGTCATCAACCCGACGACGCGCAGGCCGGAGTCGGTACACGCGCGGACGAGATCGGGAACCGCGCCAAGCGCGCAGCCGCCCTTGCCAGGCTCGGTCGCTGAGGCAACTTGCACCAAGACGGTGGCACCCGGGGCGCGCTTCGCGATCTCGGATGCGAGCGACGGCCGATCGACGGTGTCGTACACGTCCACGTGTGGAGCGACCACACGGACCTTGTTCGTCTGGAGCTGTCCGATGAAGTGCACGGGCACCTCGAGGTCGACGCCAGTCAGCTTCGCAACGAGCTCTTGCGCGTAGTTCTCGCCGATCGCGTCGGCACCCGCCGCCACGGCGGCATGCACAGCGTCCAGGCCAAAGGTCTTCGTGACCGCAACCACCTCGACGCCGACGCCGCCAGCACGGACGATCCGCGCGCGAATCGTTGCCAGCCGGTCGGCGACGGCGGACGGATCGATGGTCAGCGGAGCAGCGTCACTTCAGGAACGACGGAACGTCGAAGTCGTCATCTCCGTCGGTCGACTCGGCTGGCTCGTCGTTGAAGAGGTCCTTCAACGTGGAGACCGGCTTCGAGTCGACGGCCTTCAATTGCGGCTTCTGACTCGGACCACCGGCATCCCAGCGGTCGAAGCCGGCGGCGATGACCGTCACCTTCACCTCGTCACCCAGCTCGTCATCGATGACCGTGCCGAAGATGATGTTGGCCTCCGGGTGAGCGACGCCGTGGATGATCTCAGCGGCAGCGTTCATCTCGAACAGACCCATGCTCGATGGACCGGTGATGTTGAGCAGGATGCCGCGAGCGCCGTCGATCGCTGCTTCGAGCAGCGGACTCGAGATCGCGGCCTTCGCCGCGGCGACAGCACGGTTCTCGCCACTCGCCTGGCCGATGCCCATCAGCGCCGAACCGGCACTCGACAGGATCATCTTCACGTCGGCGAAGTCGGTGTTGATGAGGCCTGGCGTGGTGATGAGGGTCGTGATGCCGGACACGCCCTGCAGCAACACCTCGTCGGCCATCTTGAACGCATTGAGCACGCTCGTCTTGTCGTTGGCGACAGTGAGCAGTCGATCGTTCGGGATGACGATCAGCGTGTCGACCTTTTCCTTCAGCTTCGCCACGCCGGTATCTGCCTGCACGGCACGACGACGACCCTCGAAGCTGAACGGGCGGGTGACCACACCGATGGCGAGTGCACCCAGGCTCCGTGACAACTCGGCGATGACAGGCGCCGCACCGGTGCCGGTGCCGCCGCCCTCGCCAGCGGTGATGAACACCATGTCGGCGCCCTTGATCATCTCTTCGATCTCGTCACGATGTGCCTCGGCGGCGGCACGGCCGACCTCGGGGTCACTGCCAGCGCCGAGGCCGCGAGTGAGGTCGCGGCCGATGTCGAGCTTCACATCGGCATCGCTCATGAGGAGCGCCTGCGCATCGGTGTTGACGGCGATGAACTCGACGCCCTTCAACCCGGCGTCGATCATGCGGTTGATGGCGTTGACACCGCCGCCACCAACGCCAATGACCTTGATGACGGCGAGGTAGTTCTGCGGGGCGCCCGCCATCAGCGTGACCTCCTGGGTTCGTGACGAGTGTCGTGTGACAAGTTGTCGAGAGACATGGTGTCGGGGGACATGGTGTCGTGGATCGTAGTGAGCGTTGCGTCCGTGGGACGTACTACCCGTGGGGTGCAGTCTCGCACGTCAGCCCGCACAAAGCGCGGAACCAGGGGCGATGTCACGCGGACGGGGTGACGACCGCATCGGTGGACGAGACGTCGATCCGGTCGACACCCTCCAGTCCGTTGCGCACCTGCTGGAGGAGGCGGGCCAGTTTGGCGTCGAGACGGTCGAACGTGCCGAGGCGCACGTCGACGCCGCCGACGAGCGTCATCCCCAGATCACCGGTCGTCGGATCGACCGAGATCGATTCGGTGATCGCACGCAGTTCGGCAGGCAGCGCTCCGGCGAGTTGCGCAGCCTGGCCGTACGCGGCACCCGCGAACGACCCGGGGTCGACGTCGGGTCCCACACCGACGATCAGCAGGTAATCGGCCGGTCGACCATCGAGCACGTCGAGCACCCGACCGTCGCGATCGATGACGCGATACCGCTTGTCGGAGCCTTGGAACGTGGCAAGCGGCTGACGCTCGCGGACATCGATGAACACCCGATTGGGGAAGTCGGTGCGCACGAACGCCCGCTCCACCCACGGAATCTGCTCGAGCTGACGTTCGGCTGCCGCGGTGTCGATGAGCAGCACCGGCTTGCCCTGAATGGAGTCGAGCACCGCTTGCAACTCCTCTGCGTTGCGCGCTGCGGTGTAGGTGGCACCCTGCACTTGGATCTGGTCGACGGCGAACAGGGTCGACGCGAACACGGCAATCACCAGGACGACAGCGACGACGGCCGCCGTGATGCCCACCACCCAGAACAGGCGTTTGCGCCCCTTGGCTCGCTTCACAGCGATGCGCCGTTCACGCAAGCGCGGGTCCATCGACGACTTGGGCGGTTCGACGGCGTCGAACACCCCGGCGGCATCCGCTTCGCCACCGATCAGGATCGTGCTCCGCGGCCCGTCGTCGGGTGCGTCGCGCAGCGTGTCGCCGGGCGTGTCAGCGGGCCCAGCGACACGGCCGGAAGCTGCGATCGCCTCGTCGAGGTAGACGGGGTCGGGCAGTTCGTCGGCGCCGCCGATCACGATCGTGGCGCGAGGTGCGGGCGGCGGGGTCGGCGCCGTCTCGTCGAGCTCGACCTCCGTTTCGGGGTCTGCCGCGCCGAATGCGAGTCGGAGCTCATCGAGCACCGCGGAGGGAACCTCGTCGGCCGCCGGTAGCTGCCCGGGCTGCGAGGGGTCGCTCACCACGCCACACCCGGGTGTTGATCGGGCACGACGTCGGCGAACCCGACGAGTCGGACCTCGCTCCGCATCACCACACCTGTCTCCTCAGCGACGGTCGCCCGCACCAGTTCCACGAGCGCACGCACGTCGGCCGCGCTGCCGCCCTCGTCGGCCTGGATGAAGTTCGCGTGCTTGTCGCTCACGTGTGCCGACCCAAGGCGCATACCGCGAAGTCCTACCTGATCGATCAACGCTCCGGCGGTCACCTCGCCGGGAACGGGGTTGACGAACACCGACCCGGCGTTCTGCCCACCCGGCTGGTGCTCGCGCCGCCAGCGCACGACCTCGTCGAGTTCGGCCGCGCTGCGGGCACGGTCTCCCGTGTGCAGCTCGAGCGTCGCCGACAGCACCACCTGGTGATCGGCGAGGTCCGAGCCCCGGAACCGGAGGCCGAGTGCGTGGGCGGCAACGACACCGTGGCGTCCCGACCGGAGATCGAATAGGTGCACCGTCACCACCGACGCAGCCATGTCGGAGCCGTGCCCGCCGGCATTCATGCGCACACCGCCACCCACGGTGCCGGGCACGCCCACCGCCCATTCGAATCCGGTGAGCCCGGCCGCGACCGTGCGGCGTGCGAGCACGGGAAGCGCCACCGCTCCGCCGGCCACCACCGTGACGGGCTTGGCGACGGGCTTGGCGACGGGCCCGCCAACGGGTTCACCAAGTTCGATGTCGGCAGCCAGCGAGGCGAGCGAGACGGCGATGCCCGGGAAGCCTTCGTCGGCCACGAGCATGTTCGAACCCCGTCCCACCACGAGCACTGGCAACCCGGTGGCGGCGTGTGCGGACGACACGGCGAGCAGGTCGTCGAGGCTCGCCGGGCGGGCAAAGACTGCGGCGGCACCGCCGACCCGATAGGTCGTCATCGGACCGAGCGGGACATCACGCGACGCCTGATCACCCAGGATGCGTGCGGCCTCGTCGAAGTGGTCGCTGACGCTCACGGCATCCGGTCCTCGAGCGCCGCGTGGTGCTCGATGACCTCGGTCGGAAACGATGCGATGTCGCCGCAACCCATCGAGATGCACACGTCGCCGGGCCGCAACTCGCGGGCGACGACCTCGACGAGGTCGGCACGATGCGGCAACCACATCACGCGTGTGTTGGGGTGCGCGTCGAGCACGGCATTGACCACGAGCTTGCCGCTCACCCCGGGAATCGGCTCGGTGCCGCTGGGGTAGATCTCGGTGAGGACGACCACGTCGGCGTCACGGAACGCATCGGCGTACTCGGGCCACATCACGGCCATCCGGTTGAACCGGTTCGGTTGGAACACTGCGACGACGCGCTGCCATCCGTCGCCGCTCGAGCGAGCTGCGGCGAGCACCGCCTCGATCTCACTCGGCAGATGGGCGTAGTCGTCGACGAGCGTGGCACCGGAGACCGTGCCACGAACGTCGAATCGGCGAGCCACACCACCGAAGCGTGCGAGGGCCGCTGCGCACGCGTCGAACGGCACGCCGATCGCCATGGCCAGCGCGATCGCCGCCGTTGCGTTGCGCACGTTGTGAATGCCGCGCAGCGGGAGGTGCACGGTGCCGAGCAACGCACCCTTCGCCACCACGTCGAACGTGTACGAGCCGTGAACCGGTTCGATGCGAACGGCACGCACATCGGCTCCGTCGCCGGTGCCGTAGGTGATCGATCCGTGGCGCTGCGCGAGTTCTCGACAGACACGGTCGTCGAAGCACAGCACCGTCGGGCCGTCGATCTGCGACAGGTAGCGATCGAAGCTCGCAGCGATCGCCTCGAACGTCCCGAAGTGGTCGAGGTGGTCGACTTCGACGTTGGTGAGGATCGTCCCGTACAGCGGGAGCTCGAGATGGGTGCCGTCGCTCTCGTCTGCCTCGACGACGAGCCACTCGCCGCCGGTCCACTGCGCTCCGGTCCCGACGTCGGCCACATCGCCACCGATGATGAACGACGGCCGCAGCTGTGCCTCGGCGAGGATGAGCATCAGCATCGACGTGGTGGTCGTCTTGCCGTGGGTGCCTGCGACGCCGAGCGCCTTCGCCCGCGCGCAGATCGACGCCAGCATCCCGGCGCGGCGAAGCGTCGTGATCCCAGTGGTGCGGGCCTCGTCAACCTCCACGTTTCGTTCAGGAACCGCGCTGCTGTAGGTGATGGCGTCGCAGCCGCGCACGTGGTCTCTGCGGTGACCGACCTGCACCGACACACCCGCGGCACGCAGCCGCTCGAGCACGGCGCGTTCGCGCAGATCGCTACCGCTCACCGAGTGCCCCATCTCGGCGAGCACGATCGCGATCGCACTCATGCCCGGCCCTCCCACCCCCACGACGTGCAGGCGATGCGGTTCGGCAAGGTCGAGCGGCGCCACCGGCCTCATGTGGATGCCACCTCGTCGATGAGGGCGATCAGCGAATCGCCACGATGCCGTTCCCCCTCGATGCGGGCAGCGCGCGACAGCGCAGTGAGGCGATCGGGATCGCGGATCAACCCGTCGATGAGCGCGCCGAGCGACTCGGTGGTGAGCATGGACTGTTCGAGCAGCACTGCGGCATCGATGTCGCTCAACGTCCGCGCATTGTCGAGCTGGTGGTTCTCGGCGGCGTCCGGCCACGGCACGACGATCGCCGGCGTGCCCGTCGCAGCGAGTTCGGCGATCGTGCTTGCACCAGCGCGCGTGATCATCAGGTCGGAGGCTGCATAGAGCAGCGGCATGCGGTCCTCGTAGCCGATCACGCGGTACATGATGCCCGCTGGGTCGGTGCGTGCGGGTGGCATGTCGCCGACCCAGCGATCACCGACCACGTGATGGATCGCGATGTCGTGGCGTTCCGACCACCCGTCGAGCAATCCGGCAACGGCCTCGTTGATCGCCTTCGCCCCCAGCGACCCGCCGAACACGGTGATCAGGAAGCGATCACCCGGCACGTCGAGCGCTGCACGGGCCGTCGCCCGATCTCGGCTGCGGTCGATGGCGATGATCTCCGTGCGGATCGGTGCTCCCGTTGGGCGTGCGTGCGGCAGCGGCGAGCCGGGGAAGGCGGCTGCGCATGCAGTCGCGAATCGGGCGCTGAGCTTGGAGGCGAGTCCGGGTCGCAGGTCGTAGCTGACCACGACGATCGGGATACGGCGAAGACGCGCGGCGAACGTGGCAGGCATGCTCGCGTATCCGCCGACGTTCACGACGACGGCCGGCCGCAGTTCTCCCAGCAGCTGTCGGGCCCGCCAGGTGGCCCGCACCAACTTGGGCAGGAACAGCAGGTTGCGCGTCGACAGCGAGCGTTGCAACCCCACCACGTCGAGGAGGGTGTGCGCGTAACCCGTCGGTGGCAGCAACCGCGCCTCGATCCCGCGCTGCGTGCCCACGTAGTGGAGACCATCGGGGTCGTGCCCGGCCGCGACCAGCCGGTCCATGATCGCGATCGCCGGCAGCGCATGTCCGGAGGTGCCGCCGCCGGTGACGACGACGCCGCGCGAGCTCACCGCGCGTGGCGGGCGACGTTGAGGAGGAGACCCGCTGCCACCATGCAGACGAACAGGGAACTGCCGCCGGCTGAGAAGAACGGCAACGTCAATCCGGTGACGGGCATGATGCCGGTGACCCCGCCCACGTTGATGAGGGTCTGCACGACCAGCCATCCGACGATGCCACCCGCGAGCAGTGCGCCGAACCGGTCGCTCGAGGCGAGCGCCACCTGCACACCGCAGAACGTGAGCACGAGGAAGCCTCCGAGTACTGCGATCACCCCGATCAGCCCCAGTTCTTCGGCGATGACGGCGAAGATGAAGTCGCTGTGCGCGAGCGGCAGGAAGTCGCCGAGCTTGGTGAGCCCGCGTCCGGGTCCGGCACCGGTGGTTCCGCCTTGCGCGATCGCGATCATCGCCTGGTACTGCTGATAGCTGAGGTGCTCGCGGTTGCCGGTGATGTCGAGGAACGCCGTGAACCGGTTGAATCGCCGCTGGCTCGACGTGGCGAACAGGAAGGCGCTGAGGCCGCCGGCGATGCCTGCCAATGCGAGCGGCACGAGGGGCAGCCCACCGACGAACATCACCGCGAACACCATCGCACCGAGCACGATCGCCGAGCCGAGGTCGCCCTGCAGAATGCACAACCCGGCAGTGAGCATCGCGACGAGCAGAGTCGGGTACATCGTGCGGCGGATGTCGTGCATCTCGTGCTCACGACTGGTGAGCAGCGCCGCCGTGTACAGCAGCACCGCGATCTTGAGGAACTCCGATGGCTGCATCGTCATGGTCCCCAACGAGACCCACGCGCGGGCCCCATTCACCGCCTGGCCGAGGCCGGGTACGAACGGGAGCAGCATCGCCGCGCAACTCCCGATGAAGATCGGCGTGACGAACCGCCGCCAGAACGTGTACGGCACTCGCGCGCAGAACCACAGTGCGATGCCACCGAGCACCGCCCAGATCAGCTGGCGGTTGAAGATCCTCCAGGGCGAGGCGCCATCGTGGAACAGGCGGACCGACGATGCCGACAACACCATCACCAGGCCGAGCATCGTGAAGATCGCAACGATGATTGCGATGCCATAGAACGGCGCGGGAGGAGGACCTTCGGGCGCGGTGAGTACCACACCGCCGCGTGATGTCGGGTGGCGGCGCAGCGAGGAGGCTCGCTCGTACGCCTGACGGCGCCGATCGGCGATGGGTGGGGTGCTCGCGGTCATGATCGTGCCCCTTCGTGATCGGCCATCGAACGCTGGCCGGCGTGGAGGTCGGCCACGAGCCGACGGAAGTCGTCACCGCGGGCCGGGTAGCCGCCGTCCGGGTACCAGTCGAAGCTCGCGCATGCGGGCGACAGCAACACCACATCCCCCGGCGACGCCAGCGAGTCGGCCGCGGCCACTGCAGCCGACATCGACGTCGCTCGCTCGACCGGTCGCTTCCCGACGAACACTGCCGCGACATCATCGGCCGACTCACCGATCGCAACCACGGCAGCGATCCGGTCGATGTCGTCGGCCAGTGACGACAGGTCGAGGCCCTTGTTGCGACCACCGGCGATGAGCACGATCGAGTCGAACGAGCGGATCGCCGTGCGGGCGGCGTGGGGCGATGTGGCCTTCGAGTCGTTGTACCAGCGCACGCCGCGGTGCTCGCCGATCGGTTCGATGCGGTGCGGTGGGAACCGGAAGGCAGCGAGCCCTGCGTCGATCTGCTCGGGTGCGACGAGTCCGCTCTCGATGCACGCAGCCGCAGCGGCGAGCGCGTTGGTGAGGTCGTGCGGAAAGGTGCGCGCCAGCGAGGCGGCGGCGGCGAACGGGCCATGGGGACCGGCGAGATGCGTCTCGCCGTCGATGTCGACCAGCACGTAGTCGGCGTCGGTCGCGCCGAACGTGACGTGCCGGGCCGGTGCGTCGCGAAGACGACGAGTCACGGTCGGATCGCCGACCCAACCGACCGCCACGTCGTCGTGACGCTGGTGCAACCAGATGTTGGCCTTGGCCTGCTCATACGTGGCCATCGACGCGTGCCAGTTCTGGTGGTCGGGAGCGAGGTTCAACCAGATCGCAGCCTTGGGACGGAACGACCGGATCCACGACAGGCGGAAGCTGCTGCATTCGACAGCGAACGCGTCGACCGGCTCGTCGAGCGCGGCAACCAACGGCACCTCGGTGTTGCCGACCGCCGCCGTGCGATAGCCACCGGCTTCCAGCATCGCCGCCACCATCATCGTGGTGGTCGTCTTGCCGTCGGTGCCCGTGACGCCGATCATCGGCCGCGGCCCGCCAGGGCGATCCTGCTCCCAGTCGTAGGCAAGGTCGATTTCGGTGCGCAGCGGCACGCCTGCTGCGAGTGCGGCACGCACCACCGCGTGCGTCTCGGGCACCCCGGGCGCGGGCGCCACCATGTGAGCGGCGGCAACCAGCGAGGTGATGTGATCGTCGTCGGGCGACTCGATCAAGACGGTGCCGAGCTCGCGCGCCAACGCGCGCTTGGCGTCGTTCGGCGAGTCGTCGGCGATGACGAGATCCCAGCCTCGCTCACCGAGCGCGCGAGCCAGCGCTTCGCCGGCGACGGCCACGCCGTACACCACCGCCGTACCCGGGCTCAACGGAGTCCCTCCAGCCGGGTGAAGTCGCCGATGAAGATCGCGAGTGCGGTCGCGACGCAGATCCCTTGAATGATCCAGAACCGGATGATGACGGTGGTTTCGGGCCAGCCGAGCAACTCGAAGTGGTGGTGCACCGGCGACATCCGGAACAGCCGCCTCGTGCGCCCCGACGCCTTGAACACACCCATCTGGATGGCCACGGAACCGGCTTCCATCACGTTGATACCGCAGATCAGCACCAACAAGAGTTGGGTGTTCGTGCCGAGCGCCAGGAGCGCAAGCGCGGCACCGACGCCGAGTGCGCCGACGTCACCCATGAAGATGCGAGCGGGCGCAGCGTTGTACCAGAGAAAGCCACCACACGCGCCGGCGAAGCCCGCCGCGAGCACGGCGAGGTCGAGCGGGTTGACAACGTCGCCGTAGATGGTCGGGTTACGGAAGGCCCAGTACCCGATGATCGCGAACGCGAGGAAGCCCATCAGCGCCGAACCGCCAGCAAGACCGTCGAGACCGTCGGTGACGTTGACCGCGTTGGTGGTGGCCCAGATGATCAGCCCGGCCCACACGATCCAGACACCGGTGTGCAGCTGCCAACCCGGCGAGGTGGCGCGCGTGAACGAGAGCGTCTCGCTGATGCCGGTCGCCATCGACAGCCAGGCAGCGGTGGCGAACGCGAGTGCCATCGTGATCCAGCTCTTGCGCTTCCAGAAGATCCCCCGGTTGTGCGCCTTGGTGACCTTGATGTAGTCGTCGAGGAAGCCCATGAACGCCATGGCGAGGATGCCGCACCAGATGATCAGTGCCTGCGTGGAGAAGACCAAGCTGTCGCGCACGTGCGCTGCGACCCAGCCGACGAACGCAGCAACGATGATCGCCAACCCGCCCATCGTGGGCGTGCCCTGCTTGCTGAGGTGGTGTTCCGGGCCCCGGTCTTCCTTGCCGAGGATCGGTTGGCCCTTCCCACGATTCCGGAAGAAGCCGATCAGGAAACGGGTGCCGATCAGCGAGACGATCATCCCCGTGGCCCCGGCGATCATGACGGCGATCATGATCGAACCCCCAGCAGCTCGCGAGCGACGATCCGATCATCGAACGGAAACACCTGGTCACCGATGGTCTGCGTGGCCTCGTGACCCTTGCCAGCGATGAGGACGATGTCGCCCTCGAGCGCCATCTCGAATGCGAGGGCGATGGCGGTACGACGGTCGGGCTCGGTCACAACACGGCCACGGTAGTCCTCGGGCACCCCGCCGACGGTGGCATCGATGATCGCCGACGGGTCTTCCGAACGCGGGTTGTCGGACGTAACCACCACGGCGTCCGCGAGGGCGGCCGCCACCGCGCCCATCTCGGGCCGCTTGTCGCGGTCACGGTCGCCGCCGCATCCGAACACCACCAAGACACGACCGTGGGTGATCGCGGCCCGCGCGGCGTGGAGCGCCTCGGCCAACCCGTCGGGCGTGTGCGCGTAATCGACGACCACCGCGAAGGGCTGCCCTGCGACGATCGGCTCGAAGCGTCCGGGGACGGCGACGGCGTCGCGCAGTGCTGCAGCGATGGTCGCCTCGTCGACGCCGACGGCCAGGCTCGCGGTCGCCGCTGCCAGGCTGTTCATCACGTTGAACGCGCCACCGATGCCGACCTCGATCCGCACCCCGCGCCACGTGTACGCGTGGTGCGTCGGGCCGACCACCACATCGGTGGCGTCGTCCAACGAGAACGCGACGGCGGGGATGGTGAGGGCATCGAGGAGTAGTTGGCCGTGGACGTCGTCGGCGTTCACCACGGCGATGTCCGACAGCGAGGGCTCGAACAGGCGAGCCTTCGCAGCGAAATACCGTTCGATGGTCCCGTGCAGGTCGAGATGATCGCGGCCGAGGTTCGTGAACACAGCGACGTCGAAGTGCGTGCCGTTCACACGATCGAGCGCAAGAGCGTGCGACGACACCTCTGTCACGACAGCGCGCACTCCGTTGTCACGGCACCGTGCCAGATTGCGCTGCAGCACCGGGGCCTCGGGGGTCGTGTGGGTGCCGCTGAGCGTGCCGAACACTTCGGTCGTTCGTCCACTCCCCCGCAGGATCGAGCCGATCAATTGCGACGTTGTGGTCTTGCCGTTGGTGCCAGTGACGCCGACCAGCACGAGATCGTCGCTCGGATGTCCGTAGACGGCCGCCGACAGCCAGCCGGTGGCGGCGCGTACATCGCTGGTGACGACTTG
>JBMOFX010000033.1:0-15950 GCA_049318665.1 Ilumatobacteraceae bacterium
ACGGCGGCAACGTCACCATCGGCCCCGACGGCATGCTCTACATCGGCATGGGTGATGGCGGGTCGGGCGGCGATCCCGAGCGCTACTCGCTGAATGTCACCTCGCTGCTCGGCAAGATCCTGCGCATCGACCCCACGCCGACGGCCGATCAGCCGTACACCGTGCCCGCCGACAACCCGTTCGTCGGCGTATCCGGCGCACGCCCTGAGATCTGGAGTGTGGGCGTCCGCAACCCGTGGCGGATGAGCTTCGACAGCGAGACCGGCGATCTGTGGTTCGGTGACGTCGGTCAGGGTGAGATCGAAGAGATCGATGTCGCACGCGCGGTCGATGGTGCCGGCCGGGGCGTCAACTGGGGGTGGAGCGCCTTCGAGGGGTCGCAACGTTTCAACACCGATCAGTCTGCGGACGGCGCGACGCCGCCCGTCTTCGAGTACGTCCATGGCGACGCCGGGTGTTCCGTCAGCGGCGGAGCGGTCGCGCGGGACGAGACGTTCCCTGCGCTTGCCGGTTGGTACGTGTTCGGCGACTATTGCAGCGGGATCATCACCGGCCTGCTCGTCGAAGGTGCCACCGTCACCAACACGCTCACGCTCGGCAAGCTCGACAGCGTCACCGCCGTGCGCGCCGCACCTGACGGCTCGCTCTACGCGATCTCGATTGCGGGTCCGATCGCGAAGATCGTGCCCGCCGGATGACCGCCTTTCTACCCGGATCGGGTGTGTTCGCCCCGACCCGACGTTTCTAGTTTCGACCCAACAGCCAAGGAGACCGGCATGCAAATCAACGTGGACATCGGTGACGTTCTGGAGGCCACGACCGGCCTCGGCGTCTACCTCGCTTTCGAAGGTGCGCTGCCCGACAGCGTGGCAGGGCTGCTCGAGGACGGCGACTTCGCCGCCAAGCCCAACCAGACCGTGGTCGTCTATCCGAAGGGTGCCGTCACCCCCCGACGGTTGCTCCTCGTCGGGCTCGGCGCCGCCGATGCGATCACTGCCGAGCGGCTGCGCCAAGCCGCGGCAACCGCGGTCCGCGCTGCGCGCGGGCTGAAGGTTGCGGAGGTCTCGATCGGCGTCCCCGCCGATCTCGGGCTCGATGCGACCGTGGCCGGTCAGGCCGCCGCCGAGGGCCTGCTCCTCGGCGCCTACCGGTTCTTGAAGCACCGCACCGGTCTCTCCGACGACGAGACGTTCGAGGTCGCGACGGTCACCCTGTTGGCGTCCGCACCGACCGACGACCTGTCTGCCGGCGTGGCCACGGGTGTGGCCATCGGTCGTGGCGTGGTGCTCGCACGAGACCTGGTGAACCGACCCGGCGAGTTCAAGACGCCGCCGCTGCTCGCCGACGAAGCCGTGGCGCTCGGGCAGCGGACGCCGGGCGTCACCGTCACCGTGTTCGACGAGCACCGTCTCGCCGCCGAAGGCTTCGGTGGCACGCTGGCTGTCGGCAAGGGCAGTGACAGCCCGCCGCGGTTCATCATCTTCGAGTACGGCGAGCACCTCACCGACGTGCCCACCATCGCCGTGGTGGGCAAGGGCCTCACGTTCGACTCGGGCGGCCTCAACATCAAGACGGCCGAGGGCATGGAGACGATGAAGAACGACATGGGCGGCTCGGCCGCGGTGTTCGGCATCGTTCAGGCCGTCGCCGAACTGGGCCTGCCCGTGCACGTGGTCGGCCTCGTGCCATCCGCAGAGAACATGCCGAGCGGCCGGTCGTATCGGCCCGGCGACATCATCACGTCGCTCAACGGCAAGACGATCGAGATCCTCAACACCGACGCCGAGGGTCGCGTCATCCTCTCCGATGCGCTGCACTACGCGGGCCGCTACGAGCCCGACGCGATCATCGAGCTGTCAACGCTCACCGGCGCCGTCATCATTGCGCTCGGCAGCGTGGCAACGGCCGTGATGGCAACCGAGCAGACCCTCGCCGACCAACTCGTCCAGGCGGGCGACACCACGGGTGACCGCGCCTGGCAGCTCCCCCTCTGGGAGGAGTACCACGAGATGGTGAAGAGCGATGTCGCCGACCTGAAGAACCTGGCCGGCCGCGCCGCAGGCTCGATCACGGCCGGGGCGTTCCTCGCCGCCTTCGCCGGCGACTACCGTTTCGCCCACCTCGACATTGCGGGCACTGCATGGCTCGACAGTCCGAGCAAGCCCTACCACTCGAAGGGCGGCAGCGGCGCAGGCGTTCGCCTCGTCACCGAGTACATCCGCTCCCTCGTGAGCTGAACGGAACCACATCGATGAGCGCAACGATCCAGCCAGAGGTCACCGTCAAGAAGGGCCGCAGCGAACGGCTCCTCAATGGCATCGAGACGCTGGGCAACAAGGTCCCGCACCCGGTGATCATGTTCCTGTATCTCATCGCGTTCATCGCCCTGCTCTCGGCGGTGCTGGCTGCGTTCGACGTGAGCGTCACGGAAGACGTCGCTGTCCCGAAGGGTCAGGAGGTCTCCGCGGTACTCGATCAGTTGGGCGGCACCGTCGTTCCGTACGACCTCGAGCGTGGCGAAATCGTCCACGTCCCCGACGTCGTGATCGAACAGCAGACGTTTGCGGTGAAGAGCCTGCTCTCGATCGACGGCATCCGGTTCATGCTGTCGTCGTTCGTCAACAACTTCGCCGGGTTCGCCGTCGTGGCCGTCACGTTCGTTGCAATGGCGGGTGTCGGTGTCGCCGAGCACGCCGGGTTGATGGCCGCGCTGATCCGCAAGCTCGTCGCGGTGGCACCGAAGGGTCTCATTGCGTTCTTCATCATCATGGTCGGCGTCCTGTCGAGTGTGGCGTCCGACGCCGGCTACCTCATCTTGATCCCACTTGCCGCGGCCGCGTTCCTCAGCCTCGGCCGACATCCACTCGCCGGGCTCGCCGCGGCGTTTGCGGGTGTGGCTGCGATCTTCGCCGTCAACATCCTCATCACGCCCGTCGACAGCATGCTCACGGAGATCACCAACGAGGCGATCGCGCTCACCGACGCCAAGCCGATCAGCATCATGGCGAACTTCTACTTCGGTGCGGTGTCGTCGGTCGTGATGGCCCTGGTCGCCGTATTCGTCACGCAGCGGATCGTCGAGCCACGCCTCGGCAAGTACGACAAGTCGCTCGCCGACCCGAACTATGTGGCGAACGACGACGAGCTCGACGAGGCGGCGATTGCTGCCGAGGCAAAGGGCTTGCGCTATGCGCTCTACGGCTTCCTCGGTGCGCTCGCGGTGATCCTCATCCTTACGCTGCCGTCGTGGGCGCCGTTGCGTGACGCCGAGACCGGCGACATCATCGGGACCACGCCGTTCATGGCGAGCCTGATCTTCCTGATCACGCTCACGTTCCTCACGTGCGGGGTGTGCTTCGGCATCGGCGCGAAGACCATCCACAGCAGCAACGACGTCATCACCGCGATCACCAAGACCTTCGCCGGCCTGTCGGGTCTGATCTTCATGCTCTTGATGATCAGCCAGTTCATTGCCTACTTCAACTGGACGAACATGCCTCGCGTGGCGGCCGTCGAACTGGCCCAACTGCTCGAGCGGATGGGGTTGAGCGCGCTGCCGCTGTTGCTCGGATTGATCCTCGTGATCGTGCTGCTCGACGTGATCATTCCGGGCGTCGTGCCCAAGTGGGCCATCTTCGCCCCGGTGTTCATTCCGATCTTCGTTCGCCTCGGGGTGTCGCCACAGGCGGTGCTCGCCGCCTATCGCATCGGTGATTCGCCGGTCAACACGGTCACCCCGCTGATGGTGTACCTGCCGTTCATCGTGACGGTGGCCCAGCGATACGACCGAAAGGCGGGCATCGGCACGATCATCGCCCTGATGCTGCCGTACCTGGTCGCGATCCTGGTGGCGTGGATGCTGCTGTTCACCGGTTGGTGGCTGCTCGGCCTGCCGCTCGGCCCGGGCTACCCGATCAGCATCTGACGCGAGCAGCAGCATCCCGATGACGACCGACCCGGCCGATCACGACGACGCGCACGACTACGGGCATGTCTCCACGGGTGCGCTGCCCACACCCGATGAGGTACAGGCGCTCATCGACGACACCTATCAACGGTTTCGGTCGGTGTCGGACGGAGCGAACTCGACGGTGTACCCGGCGCTCGAACGGGCCGACACCACGCACTTCGGGGTGTGCATCGCCGCAGCAAGTGGCAACGTCTACGAAGCCGGCGACGCGCGAGTGCCGTTCACCATCATGAGCGTCGCCAAGCCGTTCGTGTTCGCGCTGGTGTGCGAGCAGATCGGCGCGCGAGCGGTGCGCGATCGCATCGGTGTGAACGCAACGGGCTTGCCGTTCAACTCGTTGGAGGCGATCGAACGCGGCCCTGGTGGCCGGACGAACCCGATGGTCAACGCCGGCGCCATTGCGACCACGGGCCTCGTGGCTGGCGCGTCGGTCGACGAGCGCTGGGCGGCGGTCCGCGACGGGCTGTCGGCGTTCGCGGGGCGACCACTCGAGCTCGACGACGAGGTGTTCGAGTCGGCGTCGGCGACCAACCACCGCAATCAGGCGATCGCGCG
This sequence comes from Ilumatobacteraceae bacterium, assembly GCA_049318665.1. GTDB lineage: Bacteria > Actinomycetota > Acidimicrobiia > Acidimicrobiales > Ilumatobacteraceae > VFMC01. Next base: position 4,526 of record JBMOFX010000033.1, read on the forward strand.
GTTGCTGCAAGCCGAAGGCGTGCTCACCGGCGAGCCGCACGAGGCCGTCGACGTCTACACCCGGCAGTCGTCGCTGTCCGTCACGGCCGTCGACCTCGCGGTGATGGGGGCGACACTTGCGGGTGGGGGCGTCAATCCGACGACCGGCGTGCGCGTCGTCTCGGCATCCACCTGCCACGACGTGCTTGCCGTGATGGCGACCGCCGGGCTGTACGAAACGTCGGGCGACTGGTTGTTCGAGGTAGGCCTGCCCGGCAAGAGCGGCATCGGTGGTGGCATCGTCACGGTCTCGCCGGGCAAGGGCGGCCTCGGGACCTACTCGACGCCCCTCGACGCCGCCGGAAACAGCGTTCGTGGCCAACTCGCCGCGCGGTACCTGTCGCGTCGGCTCGGCCTCGATCTGTTCGTCTCCTCCGGCGCACGCTGACCCGGCGCGAGCCGAACCAACGCCATCAGTTCGCCAGCACCCACGCAGTGGCGAAAGCGACCGAGTTGGTCGCGATGTGTGCCGCGATCGGAGCCACGAGGCTCTTCGATCCGTACCGCAACCATCCGAACGCCCCACCCGCCGCCGTGGTGGCGATGACGGTGCCCACCACGGCTGCGACCCGGCTCGCCGTGCTGCCATCGGACGTGTTCCACGCCGTCACGATGTGCCAGCAGCCGAACGTCAGGGCCGACCATGCGATAGCTGGCACCGCCGTGTACGTGCGGAGCAGCAGACCGAGGAGGACACCGCGGAACAGGAACTCTTCGAGGAACACCGTCGCCACCGGGATGACGATGACGACCTTCAGCAACATGGCCCCAAGGCTCACGTCGGCACGATCATCGGCGAAGAGGCCAGACGTGGCCGGCACGAGCGACGACACCACGATCACACTGCTGATCAGCGCAGCAGCAGCACCACCCCACCGCGCACCCCGTGCGAGGTGCGCGCGGCCGAGACCCAGTTCCTCCGCCGAGAGTCGAAGCACGGGAACGATGGCGAGCGCGCCAACGAGTACGGCACCGTTGAACCACGGGTGCCAGCGCCCGGGCACCACCGTCGACCGCACGCCGATCACCGCAGCCATGCCGCCGACCACGGCCACCACGGCCCGTGGCACCCTCACGCGAGCGGTTGGCGGAGCAGCGCAGCCTCCTCGGCTGCACGCTGCTGCAAGGTCACGCGATGAGCGAGCGCATGCTCGAGCGACGCGGCCTGCTCGGCCTGAAGCCGTTGCAACTCGATCTGCAGCCGGATCGCGTCGGCCTGCGACCGCGCGTCGGCAATGAACTCGGTCTTGCGCGTCAACCGATTCGTCAGCGACTGCACGAGCATGTCGATGCCCAATGCAGCAAGCACGTAGACGAAGCAGCCGAACAGCAACGACACGTCGACCACCGACACATCCCCCAACTCCTGAGGCGGGAAGATGCCTCGGAACGGTCGCATCGCGGCATCGGCGTTGCGATAAAGCCACCGGGTGAACGCGGCGTCCGTGCTGGCACCGAGGAGGCGGAGCACGAAGGTGACGAGCAGGATGATGACGATGGCCACGACCACCGCGTACAAAGCGAGCACGACACCTCGCGCAACCCGCAGGAACGTGGGCACTCGTGAGGCCTCGGCTTCCTGTGCGCGGCGCTCGAACTCCTCGACGGCGTGGGTGGTCATGCGTGCACCCTACGTCTCCATCCATCGCGGTGTCTATGCTGCCGTCTATGGCGCCGCCCAGCACGACGACGCCAGACCCCTGTGGCCCCGACGAGATCGGCATCTGCGAGTGGGTCTACGACAGAACTGAGGACGAGACCGCGGCGAAGTTGGCCGACTGGTTGATCGGCCGCCCGCTCGCGATCATCACGGTGCTGCTCAGTGCGTTCATCCTGCAGTTCATCGCGAAGTGGATCGTTCGTCGAACGGTGCGGCGGATGATGGTCCAGCCGGCTGCCGTGCAGAAGCGGATCGACGCGATCGCGAGTGCCACCGGTGATGCCCCCACCGAGGTGACCGAGGTGACCGAGGAGATCGAACAGGCGCGCCGGGTGGCCCGAGCCGAGTCGATCGGGTCGGCGTTGGCAGGCACGATCGCCGCGATCATCTGGGTGTCGGCCCTCATCAGCATCATCAGCATCATCGGCTTCGAGGTCGCGCCACTGCTGGCCGGTGCAGGCGTGATCGGTGTCGCACTCGGCTTCGGTGCGCAGAGCCTCGTGCGCGACTGCATCAACGGCATCTTCATGCTGATCGAAGACCAGTACGGCATCGGTGATGTCGTCGATCTCGGCGTGGCGAGCGGCGATGTCGAGCACATCTCGCTGCGCACCACCGTCCTGCGAGACGTGGATGGCACCGTCTGGCACGTCCCCAACGGGGAGATCCAACGGGTCGGCAACCTGTCACAGCGCTGGTCGGCGGCCATCCTCGACGTTCGAGTCGCTCACGACGCCGACGTCGACAAGGCACATGATCTGCTCGAGCAGGCTGCGAAGAACGTGTGCGAGACCGAGGAGTGGGCCGACAACGTGTTGGCCGCACCGCGGGTACTCGGCGTCCAGTCGATCGACGCCGAAGGGGTGAGCGTGCGTCTCCTGGTGAAGACCGCGCCGGGCCAGCAGTGGGCCCTCCAACGAGCGCTTCGTCAGGAAATCAAGCGTGTGTTCGACACGGGTGGCATCGCCATGCCAACGCAGCGCCTCGTTGCGATGCAGGTCGACGAGCCACCGTCGATGACCTGAGCCGTGCCCGCCAGTCGGCCGCCGTCAGCGGCCGTCAGCGGCTGTCGCGGCGAGCCTGGTTGCGAGCGCCCGCGGCCTTGGTGGAGCCCTGGCGAGACGCCGACGCCGCGCCCTGGCTCGGCTTGGGCCGCGCCGCACGATCGGCCTTCGTGGTGTCGGCAGCGGGTTTGCGCCCACCGGCAGTCTTCGGTGAGCCGCCACCGGCGGCGGCGGCGAGACGCTCTGCCTTCAGTTCGTCGGCACTCGCCTTGGCTGCACGACTCAGGAACTTCGCCACTCTCGACAACGCATCTTCAAAGATTTCGGCCTTGCGCTTGGTTCGCGTGTTGGACGTCGAGGTGCCGGCTCGCGACGATGCCTGATCGACGAGCGCTGACGACTGGCGTCGGTACAACTTCGTGTACTTGTTGCGTGCCCGCCGGACTGCGGTGAGCAGGTCGGCGAGTTCGTCCTCGGTCAGCACGGCCAACCGGGCAGCCTCGGTGCGAACGAGCAGCGTCTGCTCAGGCTCCGAGAACAGCGTGCGGAGTTCGGTGGGCTTCATGCCGGACCCTGCGAGGTGCTGAGTTGGCGTCCGCCGTCGTGTCCCCACGCGCTGCGAACGGACGCGGTCATCGATTCGATGACTCGGATTTGGGCGACGATGCCAGTCAACATGAGCACACCGTACGTCGCATACCACCACCAGCCATCATCGATCGTCTCCGGCGTCACCGTCGACAGGTCGCCGGTCGACAGCGTGTTCGTGAGGAGCATCAGCCCGGTCACCACGGTGCTTGCACCCGCCGCTGCCGTGAGCACGGTGAGGAGCACCATCGGCAGATCGGCGATGATCGCGAGCGCCGCTAGGAGCGTGCCGACGGCCACCCCGACGATGATGATCACCCACGACCAGGTGACACCGAGCGCCACCATCACGCTGCTCCCGAGAACGAAGCCGATGGCCGCCATGCCGATGAGCACCGACACCTCGTAGTACAGGTACGCGAGGCCGGCGAACAGCACGGCGATGGCGACACCGGTGACCCACCCGGCCACACCGACGAGGAAGCCATCGCCCGTAATGGCATCGACGATGCCGGCGCCCAGCGCGAATCCTGCGAACGCACCCCAGATCGGGATGATGAGTCGCATCGCCAAGTAGCCGCGGTAGCAGAACATCGCACCGACGACGATGGCAACGAGGCCGATCAAGACGTCTTTCATCGCGTCAGTGTGTCAGATCAAGCTGGCGGCCCGCGCCACCGCGACGGCCTCGGCTCGCGTGGTGACGCCGAGCTTGCGATAGATGGCTTTCACGTTCGACTTCACCGTGTTGACCGAGACGTAGAGCTGCTCGCCGATCATCGAGTACGAAAGGTGCGTCGGGAGCAGTTCGAGGATGGTGCGTTCGCGCGCCGTGAGGGGCTCGACGAGTCCTGGCTGGCGTCGATCGGCGGAGGCCGTCTCCCTGCGCTGGCGGACCATGGCGGTGAGACGGCGATGGATCGGTGCCAGCGATGGGTGGAGGATGAGCGCCTCGACAGCGGGCCCGTGCTCGAGGAACGGGGCCACGAGATCGATCTCGGCCGCTTCGTCGAGCGCGATGGCCATCGCCTCGAGTCGCGCTGTGCCGTCGAGCGTGACGGCGACGAGCACCTGGGCCTCGATCCGATCGGCGGGTGTCCAGCGGTCGCGTTCGTCGAGCAACGAGGCCACCTCCTCACGGTGCCCGTCGGCGAGTTCGATCGCAGCGCGGACGATTCGGCACGAGCTCGAATCGTCGATATCGACAATCGCCGCCCTGGCCGCACCGAGCAGACCGAGGTTGGTGAGCGCCCGCGCATGGACGAGGTCGAGCTGCGCGGCGAGCGGCGAGCGGTGATTGGTGACGGCAGCAAGTGTCTCGCGGACGACCGCCAACGACGCCCGCGGGCCGTCGGCGATGAGTCGAACGCGTGCGCTGATCACCCCGGCACGCACGAGGTTCCAGTCGTACCCCAGCAGCTCTGCGTCGGCCATCGCCTTCGACGCCAACTCGGACGCCTTCGCGGTGTCGCCGGCCCGGTACGCGATCCAGGCGGCGGTGACGAACGCGTCGAAGACCGAATGGTGCGGGCGCAGCCCTCGCTGGTCGGCCCAGGCGAGCGCTGCCGTGATTCGTTGGCGAGCCGACTCAACTCGGCCGACGAGCATGTCGAGCCACGCCTCGAGACCGGGCACCCCGACCTCCACCATTACCGGCGGCGCAGCGATCAAGCGTGCTCGCTCCACCCAGACGCGCGCGGCGGGCACGTCTCGCTGCACCAACGCCAGCCGCGCTGCGATCGTGCAGAAGCGTTGTTCGAGTTGACCGTCGGAACGGACGGATCGTTCGAGACGAACGAACTCATCGACGTGCTTCTCGGCGGCGCCGAGCTCGCCATTCATCATCGCGAGCACGGCCTGCGTCGTCTGCAGCTTCAGCTCGACGACCCCGCCATCGGACGCGTCGAGTTGCTCGGCCCGCGCACACCATGCCTCGGCGAGGGTGCGAGCACCTGCGAAGAACGCCGCCTGCGCCAGATCGAGGGCCAGCAACGGATCGCTCACCTGGCTCGGCGGTGGCAACTCCGCCAGCACCCGAGACAACCCCGCACGGTCGCCGATATCGACCAGATGCAACGCCGGACCGAGCACAAGGTTGGCCGCGGCCCGCGGGTCGCCGATCACCTGGAGGTGTCGGAACGCCTCGCCCAGCTCGTTCCTGTTCCGATGCACCGCTGATGCGCGTCGATGGAGATCGGCATGGACGCTCGGGTGATGCCATTCGAGTTGGCGTTCGAGCATGCTCCGAACCGCCGCGTGGAACCGGAGCGCGGTGCGGCCCGGACGTTCGGCTGCGGTGAGCAGACGACATCGCTGGAGCTCGTCAACCACCGTGCCGGCATCGGGCCCGAGCAGTTCATGAGCCATCTCGGCATCGAACGACCCCACGACGGACAGCATCCGCGCGCCGTCTCTGGCACGCACCGGCAACTGGTCGAGGATATGGGTGATGAGGTGGTCGAGCAGGTCGTGGTCGCCCGTCGCCAGTTCGCGCGAATCGGCGAACAGTGACGTGTCGCGTGCCGCTGAGGTGACCGCGAGGCCGAACGCAATCGGCCAGCCCTCGACGAGATGGTTGATCCGGCGAGCGTCGTCCTCGCCGATGCCGAGCGGCGCAGCGAGGAACGCCGCCTCATCAGCGGTGATCCGGAGATGGGTCTCGTTGACCTCGACCAGCCATCCCGACACCCGCCAGGCTGCGAGCGGCAACGGGCGATCCGATCGAGCCGCGATCACGAGGCCGAGTCGATCACCCACGGCGCGGACCAGCCCATCGAGCTCGGCAAGGACACGGTCGTCGACGATCAGATCGAAGTCGTCGACGACGACGACGGCGCGCTCACTCGAGCGGGCGACGCTCGCGATCAAGATGTTGAGGAACAGCGGCCCCAGCGGCTCCTCGGTGAGGGCGAGTTCGACTTCGTCGTCGAGATCGGGCATCACCGACCGAACGGCGGCAACGAAGCGACTCCAGAAGCTCGAGCGATCGCCGTGCGCACGATCGACCGTCACCCAGCCGACCGGGCGCGATTCGTGCCGTGCCCAGTACTTGATCGCGACCGTCTTGCCGTAGCCGGCGGGGGCGACGACCCACGCCACGCGCTCGGCCGAGCCGATGCGTCGGCACAGCCGCTCTCGCTCGATCGTCCCGGTCTCCACGGCCCCGAAGGTAGCCCCACTGCGAAGCAGCACACCCCTTCTAGGTGGTGTTCGGAGCCGCCACGATCCCTAGTCTCCGTCCCATGTCAGACATTGCCATCTGCTTCGCGGTACTCGGCGGGGTGGTCGTGCTGTTCATCTGGAACCGGCTCCCGGTCGAAATCGTCGCGTTGAGCGCAGCGCTCACGCTGTATGCCACCGGCATTTTGACCTTGCAGCAGACCTTCGCAGGCTTCGGCGACACGACGGTCATCTTCATCGCGGCGCTGTTCGTGGTCAGTGAAAGCCTCGATGCAACGGGAGTCACCACCTGGGCCGGCCAGCAGCTGATCGAACGCGCCGGCACCAACGGGACCCGGCTGGTCGTGTTCACGATGCTGCTGGTCGCTGCGGCCACGGCGCTCATCAGCGTCACCGGTGCGGTGGCCGCGCTGGTGCCGATGGTCGTCGTCCTGGCGGTCCGGCTCGGGCGCTCGCCGTCGCAGTTGATGATGCCGGTCGCGTTTGCGGCACACGCCGGTTCGATGCTCGCCTTGACGGGCACGCCGGTCAGCATCGTCGTCACCGACGCAGCAGAGGCGGCGGGGGTGGGTCGCTTCGGCTTCTTCGAGTTCGCGCTCGTCGGTGTGCCCCTCGTCCTCGGAACGATCGCCATCGTGGTGCTGCTCGGGCCACGTCTCCTGCCCGAGCGCCAGGCGAAGTCGCTCCCGCCCGACCTCAGTGACCTCGCCACCACGCTCACCGACCACTACCCGATGGGCGAGCCCGTCGTTCGTCTCGAGGTGACCGCGGCGTCGGCATGGGTCGGGCAACGCCGTACGGAACTCGATCTCGATGCGTATCCGGGAGTCGCGGTAGTGGGGATGCAGCGCATCGGCGCAGGGAGTCTCGGCAGCTCGACCCCGATCACTCCGGGCGACCTCCTCGTGGTGCGCGGAGAGCGAGATCTCGTCGATGCGGTGGCCCACGATCATCAACTGCGCCGGACCGACAGCGTCGTTCCCGGAGCCGACGAACCGGGGTTGATCGGCCGGGAGTACGGCGTGTCCGAGCTCGTCGTGTCGCCACGGTCCGATCTGATCGGTGAGCGGGTGTTCCCCGGCATGGTGTCATCGAGCGGCAATCTCGTCATCCTCGCGATCCAGCGCGCGGGGAAGGCGCTCACCACCTCCGAGACGACGCTCGCGTCCGGTGACACGCTGCTCGTCCGCGGCGGTTGGAATGCGCTCGAGCGGAACCTCACCGATCCCGACGTGCTCGTCGTCGACCAGCCAGGCCTCGTCCGGCGCCAGACCGTGCCGCTCGGCGTCGGTGCCAAGCGTGCGATCGCCATCCTCGCTGGCATGGTGTTGCTTCTCGCCACTGGGGCGGTGCCCGCGGCAGTCGCGGCGTTGCTGGCCGCGATGCTGCTGGTCGTCAGTCGTGTCATCACGATGGAGCACGCGTACCGGTCGGTGTCGTGGACCACGGTGGTGCTCGTCGCTGCGATGACACCTCTGTCGGTTGCGATGCAAGAAACCGGCGCTGCTGGCAAGCTCGCCGATGGTCTCGTCAACCTCGTCGGTGATGCCGGACCCTACGCGCTCGTGGCAGGGCTGTTCGTGCTCACCGCGGTGCTCGGGCAACTGATCAGCAACATGGCGACCGCGCTCATCGTCATTCCCATCGCGGTGTCGGCGGCCCTCGAGCTCGATGTGTCGGCTCGCCCGGTGCTGATGGCGGTCAACGTGGCTGCCGCTGCAGCATTCCTGACCCCGGTGGCGACGCCCGCCAACTTGATCGTGATGGGCCCCGGCGGGTACCGCTTCGGTGACTACTGGAAACTCGGGGGTTGCATCCTGACGCTGTTCTTCGTCGTTGCCACGTTCCTCGTGCCCGTGATCTGGAGGTTCTGAACATGCCCCGAACTGGGTTGCTCCGCCGGCCGAACCTCGGCGGCCTCGTCGTTGCGTTGCTGTTCTGGTGGTGGTCGCTCGCGCCGCTGCTGCTGCCACGTGGGTGGCAAGCCCAAGCACTGGTCAGCGGCGTGTGCGTCGCGGTCGGCTACCTCATCGGCACGGTCATCGGCGCGGTCGTCCACCGGATCCTCGCGCGCCTCGATCGACGACCCAGCGACGCTGCTCGGCGCGGCACGTGGCGAGCCTTCGGGGTGCTCGCAATCGTCCTCGTCGTCGTGGGGCTGATCCGATGGACGCCCCGCCAGAACGACCATCGCGACCTCATCGGTCTGGCGCACATCTCCGCGTCGGCGATCGTGCCGATGGTGATCGTCACCCTCATCGCGACGGCGCTCCTCGCGGTGATCGGACGTCTCGTGTGGGCTGCGGTGCGCTGGCTCCAGCGTGTCCTCGCTCGACTGCTCCCCGGGCGGGTGGCGACGGCGATCGCGGTGGTGCTTGCACTGCTGATCGGTAACTGGGCGCTGTCGAGTGCCGGCAGCCGGATGCACTCGTGGGCGAATACCACGTGGGGTGCGCTCGAGGACGACACCGATCCCGACGTGACGCAACCGTCGGCGAGCGAGGTGTCGGGAAGCCCCGACTCCCTCGTGCCGTGGACCGACCTCGGCCTCCAGGGTCGACGGTTCGTCGCGGGTGCGACGACGGCCGACGAACTCACCCAGTTCAACGGTGCCCGTTGGGACGGCACGCTGCCGATCCGCGTGTACGCAGGGCTTCGCTCGGGCGATACGGCAGCCGCGCGCGCCGACGTCGCGGTTCGCGAGCTCGAGCGGACCGGCGCCTTCGACCGCAAGGCACTCGTGGTGTGGACGGTCACCGGTACCGGTTGGGTCGACCCCGATGCGGCTCGTGCGTTCGAGCAGATGTACAGCGGGAACTCGGCGATCGTGTCGCAGCAGTACTCGTTCCTGCCGAGCTGGATGTCGACCCTCGTCGACGGGCCGGTGGCGCGAGACGCAGGGAGCGCGTTGTTCGACGCCGTCTACCGGCGATGGGCCGAGCTCCCCGAGTCGGGGCGGCCGAAGCTCTATGTGTTCGGACTCAGCCTCGGCTCCTACGGTGGCGAAGCTGCGTTCACCGGCACCAACGCGACGACGTCGATCGCCAACATGGTGGCGCGCACCGACGGCGTGATGTTCGTCGGCCCCACCAACGGCAACCAGTTGTGGAACCAGCTCACCGATGAGCGCGATGCGGGCTCACCCGCATGGCGGCCGGTGGTCGACGGTGGCGAGACGGTGTACTTCGCGAACCAGCTCGCCGAGCTGCGTGACGATCCGGGCGCGGCGTGGGAATCACCACGCGTGCTCTACCTGCAGCACCCCACCGACCCGGTGACGTTCTGGAACTGGCAGACGATGTGGTCGGAGCCCGAGTGGATCCAGGGCGAACTCGGGCGAGGTGTTGCTCGTGATGCCTCGTGGGTCCCGTTCGTCACGTGGGCGCAGCTCGTCGCGGATCTCTCGGCTGGCTTCGGCGCCGACCCGGGATTCGGCCACGACTACACCGATGCATACGTCGCCGCGTGGGCGGCCATCGCTCCACCCGACGGCTGGACCGCGGCCGACACGGATCGCCTCGAGGCGTTCCTCGGGGAGATCAGCGACCGGTGAACGTCGGTGGACGCTTCTCGAGGAAGGCACGCACGCCCTCTCGGTGATCGTCGGTCGTGAACAACTCGCCCAAGGTGGCGCTCACCCAGGCGCCCAGCTCGTGCCAGTCAGGATCGAGCGCCGTTCGCAAGCCGCGCTTCAACTGCTGAACTGCGAGCGGCGGGTTCGCTGCAATCCGAGCCGCGATCGACCGTGCCGTCGCCATCAGGTCGTCGTGCGCAACGACCCGGCTCACGAGGCGCCGATCGAACGCGGTCGCAGCATCGATGACCTCGCCGGTGAACAGCAGTTCCGCGGCCCACTCGCGGCCGACGAGTTGCACCAGCCGACCGAGCCCTGCGACGTCGCTCACCAGACCGCGCAGCACGAACAACTCTCCGAATTTCGCGCGCTCGCTCGCGACGCGGATGTCGGCCATCAGCGCGAGCTCCATGCCCCACCCGACGGCAGCGCCGTTGACCGCCGCCACCACGGGGATGTCGGTGTGCAGCAATGCGTCGGCTGCTGGGGTGAGGCGGGGGCGCCGCTCTCCCGTTGAGATCGGTGCGGCACCCTCGGCACCGGCTCCCATCACCTGACGCACGTCGTCACCGCTGCAGAACGCGGGGTCGGCACCCGTGATGATGATGCAACGTGCTCCGGCGGACGGCGCATCACGGACCAGGCGTTCGAGCTCGGCGTACATCGGAAACGTCAATGCGTTGCGCGCATCCGGACGGTTCAACGTGATCAGGCCGACGTGATCGTCACCGAGGTGCCAGGTGATGTCGGCCATGGCTGCCGTCAGCGCCGCGCGCCCATGAACATGCCCTTCAAGGCGTCGTAGTGCTCGATGCAATGGCCCGCACCGAGCACGACGGCCTCGAGCGGCACGTTCGACATCTTCACCGGCACCTGCGTCTCGCGCTCGATGCGGCTCGCGAGGCCGCGGAGCAGGCCACCGCCGCCAACCAGGTACATGCCGCGCACCAGGAAGTCCTGGGCGAGTTCAGGCGGTGCCTTGGCGAGGCACCGCACGACGGAGGCGACGATGCTGCTCACCACGTCGTCGATCGCGAACCTGATCTCCTCGGGCGTGAGAATGACGGTCTTCGGAAGCCCCGTCATCAGATCGCGGCCGCGCACCTCGGCCTGGTTCTCGTCCTCGGTGCGCTCGGCCGAACCGATCGCGACCTTCACTTCCTCGGCGGTCCGCTCACCGACCGCAATGCCGTGCTCACGGCGGACGTAGCTCTGGATCGCGGCGTCGATGTCGAAGCTGCCGACGCGTACGGCTTCCAGCGCGACGATGCCGCCGAGGCTGATGACCGCCGTCTCGCTCGTTCCGCCGCCGATGTCGATCACCATGTTGCCGACCGGCTCGTCGATCGGCAGATCGGCGCCGATCGCAGCGGCCATCGG